>JAQUHH010000176.1 GCA_028683685.1 Bacteroidales bacterium | reverse complement strand
GATTTGGTTTTAAATACAAATTTTCGCAACCATAATGCAGTCAAAATAGCCAAAGCAATGCCCGTAAAATAGATGATAAAAATAATTAAAGAGGCATTTCGAGGGAAAAAAGTACCCGCAAACAAAATATAAACAGGCAATCGTGCATTGCACGAGATAAAAGGATTAATCAGCATGGTAATCATCCGCTCATGACGATTTTCGAGAATCCGTGTCGACATAATTGCCGGTACATTACATCCAAAACCCATCACCAAAGGAATAAACGACTTTCCATGCAATCCAATTTTGTGCATAAAATTATCCAAAATAAATACTGCTCGCGACATATAGCCCGTACCTTCCATCATGGCAATAAAGAAAAAAAGCAATAAAATATTGGGAAGAAAAACCAAAACCCCTCCCACTCCACTAATCACTCCATCAACCATCATATCTTTCAAGGGAGAATCTACCATATTGCTCGCAATCCAATCTCCAAATAACTGCACACCTTGCTCAATCCACATCATAGGATATTCTCCCAATTTGAAAGTCGCAAAAAACATCAACCAGATAAAAAATGCAAAAATAGGCAGTCCCAACAATGGATGCGTTAAAAACCGATCAAACGTCCGACCCGAAGGATCATTCGGAATCAATGGTTCTTTGATGGTTTCATACAAAGCTCCTTTTATAAATCCAAATTTCAGGCGAGTGACAATACTATCTGCAGAATCACCATACTCTTTTTCTATTTTTTCAATGTATTTTTCTACTTCTAAAATAATACTCGCTGCATTCGATAACTTCGAAATTTCTTTGAGCATTTCGCTGTCCTCTTCAATTAATTTCAACGACAAAAAACGGGGTGAAATTCGATTGCTAATATCCGTAGAACTCTCTTTTCGAATTAATTTCTGTATAGACTTTATGGCCTCTTCCACATCTGGACCATAATTAATATGAATGTGGCGAACCAGAGGGTTCTCATCATTATATACCGAAATAATAACATCCAGCAAAGCTTCAGCATGGCTGGGTAGCTTTGGAGAAACAGGAACAATCGGACAAGCTAACAACTTAGCAAGCTCATCAACCTCTAATTTACGACCGCTTTTTTCTAATTCGTCATACATCGTTAGAGCCATCACCATGGGAATATCCATGTCGATGATTTCGGTAGTCAAATATAAATGTCGCTCTAAGTTAGTTCCATCCACAACATTCAAAATCAAATCAGGCGTATTTTCAATAATATGGCGCTTTACCAATTCTTCACTCTCGGAAACATTACACAGAGACTGAGTTCCTGGCAAATCGGTAATCACAATTTTATAATCTTTGTATGCAATTTGGAATTCCTTGGCTCCAATGGTTACCCCCGAATAGTTGGCAACGCGTTCGTTTAATCCTGTAAGAGTATTAAATAAAGTAGTTTTCCCTGAATTGGGCAAACCTAATATGGCAACATTTATTACCTTTTGATGGTGCGTTCGAGGAATAAAATCTAGATTTTCAGAAACTACGTGACGAATCGTTTCCAAGATGCCTGCACGTTCGCCAACAGGGCTTATTTCAATTAATGAAGCATCTGTTTTTCGAATAACCAAATGCGTACCCATTATTAAATACTCCGCTGCATCGCCAAATGGAGCAGGCTTTATCATCCGAATTCGCTCTCCCTGGACAAGTCCAAGTTCCATCATGCGTTTACGATATGAACCACTGCCCGTAATTTTCAGTATGACAGCTTCAACCCCAACTTTAAGTTCACTTAGTACCATCTATTTAGATTGATTATAATTAGCAAAGGTATAAAAATTTTCATTAGTACCCTTTTTAATAGAAAAAAAATCTATTATTTTTCAACATCTAACACAAAAACCCACTAAATGTTTGAAACAATGCCCTTTTAACTTACTTCTAAACCAATAATAGAGGTATAAAACACATTCAAAAATATAATTTTTAACATTCATGAAAATTAGTATACAAAAAAACACAAAACCCTGTATTAGAAAGAATTATAAATCGAGTTTAAAAATGCTATTTACCTTAAATACTATTTTTTTATTTTTGTCCATTATTTAAGCGAGAGATAAAAGATATAAAAGTAATTATACATATCTTTGTCTTTCTAAAAGGATTTAAAAACATATGGTTAATTAGCTTGTAAACACATAAAAATCAAGTCTTTGGTGCGTTCATGCACTTTATTACCCCATTTTTTAATGCTTTTTGAGAAAACAAAAATAAAACAGTAAAGTTAAAATCAAAAACATGAAAAGAATTAGCACCTTTATTGTCCTTATAACACTTGTAATGGGGACGTTTGGCCAGAAGAATAGTCAAAACCAAATCCAACTAATGGAATCACGTTCAGACACTCAAATCATTAAAATGAAGATGAGTGACTATCAAATTAAAACAAAAACAATTGAAAATCTAAACTATCAATATCTTACGGCTACCAACACTGTATCAGAGCTTTCCAAGGGCGATCCGGAAATTCTAAAAATGGCAACGTCCATTATTATTCCCGAAAATGGAAACATTGAAATTGAAATATTAAGCTCCAGTTTTGAAGAATTTGATAACATTTCTCTTCTTCCATCAAAAGGAAATTTATATCGAAACATAAATCCCGACCAAATTTCACACGAATTTGGGGAACAATATTCAAAAAACGAATTTTTTCCAGGGAAACTGGCAAGCAAAACGACCCCTTATATTCTCCGGGACTATACGGGTCAAAGCATTCAGTTTTATCCATTTCAAATCAATCCTGTTACCAAAAAGCTAAGAGTTTATTCCGAAATAATAATCAAAGTCTCTCATGCACCGATAAATTCTAGCAAATCAAACAAAGCAGTGAAAGAATACAATGAGTTGTACAAAAAACATTTTCTAAACTTTAGTTCAACTCAAAACTCAAAATACACTCCTGTTGAAGAGCAAGGGAAAATGATTATCATTGCAAATACAGCATACATGGGTGCAATGCAGGATTTTGTCAACTGGAAAAACACTACCGGAATTCCAACCGAATTGTTTGACATTGCCACCATCGGCAACAACCAAACAAGCATAAAAAACTTTGTAAGCAATTATTACACAGCAAATAGCGATCTCGTATATTTGTTGCTGGTTGGTGATGCTCAACATATCACCCCCGCTACAATAGGAGGCAATAAATCCGACAATTTTTACTCCTATCTGGCTGGAAATGATTCTTATCCCGAAATTTTTGTGGGTCGTTTTTCAGCAGAAAGCATAGCCGACGTTCAAACACAAGTACAAAGAACCATTACCTACGAACGAAATCCAACAATGGGAGATTGGCTCAGTTCTGCCGTCGGAATTGCTTCTTCGGAAGGGCCTGGATATCAAAACCTATATGACTATCAAGATGTTCGTATTATCCGCGACACCTTGCTAAACTACCATTACACTAATGTAAGCGAACTCTACGAAGGCAGCCAAGGAGGCATGGATGCGGCTGGCAATCCAACTTCGAGCATGCTTGCCACAGAACTCAACTCAGGTGCGGGACTTATTAATTATGTGGGGCACGGAAGTGAAACCTCATGGGTAACCACAGGCTTCAATAATAATAATATTAATGCGTTAACAAATACAGACAAACTCCCCTTTATTTGGTCTGTTGCCTGCGTAAACGGCGCATTTGTGGGACGCACTTGCTTTGCCGAAACATGGATGAGAGCCACTCAAGACGACAAACCCACGGGGGCCATTGCCATATTTGCTTCGACCATAAATCAAAGCTGGGATCCTCCAATGGCAGGACAACGCGAAATGAATGATATTTTAACCGAAAGCTATCAAAACAATATAAAACGAACTTTTGGAGGTTTATCCATGAGCGGGTGCATGAAAATGATTGACCTATACGGAAATAACGGAATTGAAATGTCTGACACATGGACCATCTTTGGCGATCCATCTTTGATGGTTCGCACCCGAACCCCCTTAAACATGGTGGTTTCCCACGAAAACGAAATTTTGATGCAAGAAACCAGTGTAGATATTAATTGCAATATTTCGGATGCAAACATTACTCTTTCTGTTAACAATCAAATTATCGGGTCGGGAATTTCAAACGGCAATATCGCTACTATTGATATTGAAGAACTTACAACAACCGATTCGATAACAGTTGCCGTAACAGCATACAACTACATTCCATATATTGGCAAAATCGCCGTGAATGATATTCTGTATGACAATGATGCTGAAATTTTATCCATCATCCATCCCGAAACCGTATATCACTGTACAGGACTTGCCGTAACTCCCAAAGTTATTTTACGCAACAAAGGCACAGAAACCTTGACTCAAGCAACCATTAAATACACTCTGAACAATGGAACTCCCGTGAACACATTGTGGACAGGAAGCCTTGCAAACATGGCAAAAGACACGGTTTCTCTTCCCTCTTTCATTCTCACTGCAGGAAGTTTTGAATTTGTAGCCAATGTTCTAAATCCAAACAATGTTCCAGACGACAATACGGATAATGATTCAAAATCTAGAACTTTTCAAGTAACAAACCTACCACTGAGCACCGATTTTACTGCCAATACTACCGAAGCATGCACCATCCCTCTTTCGATTGAATTTAACAATCAAACAATCAACGGATTAAATTATTTTTGGGATTTTGGCGATGGAAACGCCTCCACTGAAAAAAACCCAACTCACCATTATTCCGAATTTGGATATTATACCGTTACACTTATTGCCAGCGCTGGAATTTGCGATACTGACACCGTAACCAAAACAAATTATATTAAAATTGGTTTAGACCCCATTTCTAGTTCCGAAACAATTGTTACTGAATGTGCTCCAGCCACAGCCGAATTTTCGGTAACCGGAACAGGAAACATTAAATGGTATGCAGATAGTATATACACGCAATTGGTTCATACTGGCAACGATTTTACAACCCCCATACTCAACAACCCTGCTAAATATTATGTTCGCAAAGAGTTGGCAAATTCCATTCAAAATGTTGGAAAAACAGATAACAGTGGCTCAGGTGGCTACTTTGGAAATTACAGCAGCATTCATTATTTAATATTTGATTGCTCTACTCCTAGCACTCTTGTATCCGTAAAAGTATATGCCAATTCTTCTAAAAACAGAACCATCGTTCTTAGAGATGCAAACGAACAAGTATTAGCAACAAAAACCGTGAACATCCCTTCTGGCGAAAGTCGAGTTCAGTTAAACTTTGACATCCCAGTTGGAACGAACCTTCAACTTGTTGCCACGGGCAGTCCTGATTTATTCAGAAACAATAACAATACGGCAAATTATCCTTATGCAATTGATGGACT
>JAQUHH010000175.1 GCA_028683685.1 Bacteroidales bacterium | reverse complement strand
TAATAATCTAAAAACAAAAGAACTTTCGACAAAAAAATAAAAAAACAAGGCAAACTTGATATTTAGTATGATTTCTATCCTATTATTAAAAGAAAACAGCACATTACTACATATTTTATGCATCTAAAATTACATATTTTGAAAGTTAAAAAAAACAATTTGAAAATAAACCATTGTAGACAACTTTTAACAGCTTCTTTTTGTCTTTTTAGTAGTATTACAAAAATAAATTGTAATTTGGTAGTCTTGAAACATATAATACTCAGAATAAAAATAATATTTTTATGAAATACCTTGTTCAAATTATGTCATTTATGGTTTTAACATTTGCTATTATGTTATCTGGGCACTGTCAGGAGCAAGATTCTGTAAATGATAAACATAAAGACATCCATAAAGACCTGAATGAATTTTCTGAGATTTTAAAGTCTTCCATTAATTATTCTGACGAAGACTATTTTGATGGAAAAACATCGATTTTAATTAAAAACACGAATATTCGCATCAGCCCTCCAAAAGCATTTCGTTTAGATGAAAAACAATCGAACTTACTTATCCAAGACTGGACAGGAAGCAATATTTTAGTTCAAGAGATAAATGCCCCATACAAAAAAATGCTTTCTGGAATTAATGAAGAAACATTTATAAAGCAAGGATTTGAATACATCTCTTCATACGATGTTTTTACAAAATCTGGAAATGAAGGAAAATTATTCATTTTATCATTTAAAACTGGAGAATGGGAATACGAACGAATGGTTCTCTTATCGGGAAATAACCAGAAAACTGCTTGGATTAGTGCAAATTACCCAGTAATTATGCGGCATTTATTATACGAAATAATGGAGAACTCAATTTTAAACATTGAATTTTGATATTTAAAAACATGAAGTCAAAACATATAGTGCGATTCACTTTTATTATTCTATTTTTCTTAACAGGTTTTAAAAGTCTTTTGGCTCAAACCCCTGAAGAAAACATCACCCAATGTGGTTGGGAATTCGAAGCGATGAACAGAAATATGTGGGGACCGGATGGACAACCTTTCAATATTGATATAGATTATGATATTTTTTGGATTGAAGAAAGTTTCAATCAAACCATTGGTCAAATATGGACCGATCCTTTTCTAGGAACACGATGGGGAGCACAAATCACGATTGATTTTTGGATGTTGGCTGGAATGCGATTCAGTATGCATGGATTCAGCACAGGCTCTGTAGATGTTCGATATGGCGGAGAGATTACTACTGATTTCCCCGACGATTACGCTTTTAATCCAGGAGAAACAATCACCGTTGAATCTGAATGGGAACCAACACCTGATTGGGAATTAACGACTCACTTCCCAACTGCCGGTTGGGTTTCTCTTGACTTTTTCTGGGGAGTCCATTTTGCTATTGACGCAACCATTTGTGTTGGTGTTTGTCAAGACTTCAATTTTGGAATTAACAATCCAACACATCAAGCCGACTCAATTAACATTTTCTATTTAAACTCATTTACAGGGCAATACAACTATCCCTGTATGGTGAATAATGTTTTTCAATTTTGCAATGGGAACTTTTTACCAATTATTATTCCTGATTTTTTTGGCATCGGACTAACTGGCTTCATCACTATTCCATATGTTGAAACTGAATCATATATGGGTCCTGGTCCCGATTATTGCCTCTATGCTAGTGGAGATAGCCTATGGTGGGGTTTTGAACTCGATATCATCACATTTATTGGATTTGTTGCTCAATTTATTCCACCACCAACTGGAACAACCATTCAGCAGATTTTAGGTTTTCTTACTGGCTCAATAACCATAGTACCAGGAGTTACAATAAGTTGGGATTTACTTTCAATGGAAGTAGGAATGGGTAGCCATCTAACTCAAGATTTTACTTTCTGTCCGAACGTAAATACGCGGCTCACCTTTCCAACACCGGTAGAATATGCCGAAGTGGATGATGGTGGGCAAGTCGTTTCAGAAGGCTTAAATAATGTAATCGTCTACAAAACGGGAAATGATTTAAATTTCACTTATCCTTGTTTTGGTTGGCCAGAAATGTTGGTTCAAGTAGATCATATTATTGGCAATGACTTCACAAATCACACTTGGGACAGCATGGCATTTTGGTTTCACATTCGAGTATTAACCATTTGGATTGATATTCATATTGGTCCTATTGACAGTGAAACACCAGGCGGAGAAATGTTACCACTGGTATTTGACATACCAATGCCATGTGAAAACAATCCTGACTCTATTTGCTTTGTACAAGTATCTTCCGACACCCTGAATGTTGCCAATGTCACCATACCCGAAATAGATATAACACAAACAATTGGACCCTTATTTGAACAAACATTCCCATTAGGCTACATTCCACTCACTTGGTTTAACCAAACATGGACACTTCCGCCTGTAATTGATACACTTTGTGGATATGTCACACTTTATCCCAATCCTGAAATTGGATTAACTTTAGAATTATGTCAACCCCTTATCTGTTATGGCGACACGAATGCTTGTCTTAGAGCAATTATCACCGACGGCACACCACCATATACATATGAATGGAGTACAGGTGTAGTAAATACTCATGGTTTTCCACGTGATAGCATACAAAATATAGATGAAGGATTTTACAGCGTAACTATTTCTGATGTAAATGGATGTTCATTATCGGACACAATAACTGTTGCCCCTCTAAATCCTCCATTATATCTATCTATTGCTAAAATTGACGTAACATGTGTTAGAGGAAGCGATGGTGTAGTTAGTGCTTTGCCAAGCGGCGGAACACCTGATTACACCTATTTATGGGATCCTGACAATTATTCTTCACAAACTGTTGGAAATTTACCTGCGGGACGTTATTGTGTCACCGTTACTGATGCCGTGGGATGTACAATTACTGATTGTGATTCATTAATTGAATTACATCCACTACCACCGGCAGATTTTATTTCTGATAAAATTGAAGGCTGTCAACCACTGGAAGTCAGTTTCTTTGAAATACATCCCGATGAAGGACAAACTTATTTCTGGGAATTTGGAGACGGCGGTGAGGCCGACGGACGAAATCCATCGTGGATATATTACGGACACGGAATTTTTGATGTTACTTTAAAAGTAACTTCAATTTACGGTTGCGATTCTTCAATTACCAAACATCAAATGATTAATGTTTGGGAAAAACCAATTGCCCGATTTACACAATTCCCAAATCGAGTAGATTTATACGACCCACAAGTATTTTTCACAAACCAATCTTCGACTGTTTATAGCAGTTTCTGGGACTTTGGTGATGGCGGATACTCAATCGAAACACATCCAACTTATCACTATTCAGAACCTGGAAAATACACTGTTAGTTTAATTGTCAGCTCCGATAGAGGATGTGTTGATACAGCCCAATACGAGTTTATATATGTTGATGATTGGTGGAGTGTTTATGTCCCTGACGCATTTACGCCAACAGGAGATAACCACAATGAAACCGTACGCCCAATTCATAGAAATATTTCTCCAAGAGGCTACAGTTTCCAAATCTATGACAGATGGGGCATGTTGGTTTTTGAGACAAATGATCCATATGAAGGATGGGATGGCAAAATTAAAGGAAAACCAGTAACCACAAATACCGTATTTACATATGTTTTCAGATATCGAGATATTGAAAATGTGAAACAACTCAAAACGGGCACCATTACAGTTATTATACCATATTAAATAAAAAACAAAACACAAATAAAAAAGAGGTTTTTCAACCTCTTTTTTATTTCATATTAAGAATAATACAGTTCTAACTTTTATTTTATTCCACTTCCGCTGTTCACTTGTTTGGAAGGTTTAACAAAACAGAGCTCACCATTGGCATTTTCGGCCATCAAAATCATTCCTTGAGAAAGGATTCCTTTAATCTCTCTGGGTGCAAGATTAACAATCATACAAACTTGTTCCCCAATAATATTTTGAGGTTCATAAAATTCAGCAATTCCCGAAACGATAGTGCGTTTGTCAATTCCAGTATCCACAAGAAGTTTTAACAACTTTTTGGTTTTTGGTACTTTTTCCGCTTCAAGAATGGTTGCTACTCTTAAGTCCATGGCACTAAAGTCATCAAAAGTCACATTCTCTTTTTGAGGTTCTGCAGCAGACTGATCTAGTTGGTTTTGATTTTTTGTTTGGTGCAATTTATCGATCTGTTTTTGAATGGTTTCATCTTCAATCTTTTCAAATAAAAACGCAGCAGCTTCAATTTTTCCACCTTCTGCTAATAAATTATCAACTCCAGCTTCTATCCATTTTTTGGGAGACAAATTCAATAGTTTAGAAAGTTTTTTGGAAGTAAATGGCAAAAATGGCTCAGAAAGAACGGCCAAATTTGCACAAATTTGCAAAGCCACATGAAGAATGCTGGCAACTCTTTCGGGATTCGTTTTAAAAACCTTCCATGGTTCAGTTTCGGTCAAATATTTATTTCCGAGTCGAGCCAAATTCATCAATTCAAAAGAGGCTTCCCTAAATTTATACAATTCAATGTTTCTACCAATTTTTTCGGGGAATTTGCTCATTGCTTCAAGCACTTCCGTGTCAATATCAAGCCATTGATTTTTGGCAGGCACAATTCCATCAAAATATTTATGGGTAAGCACAATTGTTCTATTTACAAAATTTCCAAAAATAGCCAACAATTCATTGTTGTTTTTGGCTTGAAAATCTTTCCACGTAAAATCATTGTCTTTAGCTTCGGGGGCATTTGCGCACAAAGAATAACGCAATACATCTTGCTTGTCGGCAAAATCCTCCAAATATTCATGAAGCCACACGGCCCAATTTTTCGACGTCGAAATTTTATCTCCTTCTAAATTCAAAAACTCATTTGCAGGAACATTATCGGGCAAAATATAGGAGCCTTCGGCATGAAGCATAATTGGGAAAATTATACAATGAAAAACGATATTGTCTTTTCCGATAAAATGAACCAATTTTGATTCCTGATCTTTCCACCACGTTTCCCAATTTTGATTGTTCTTTTGAGCCCATTCTTTGGTTGCCGAAATGTAGCCAATGGGTGCATCAAACCACACGTAAAGCACTTTCCCTTCGGCATCAGCCACAGGCACTTTCACGCCCCAATCGAGGTCACGAGTCACAGCACGGGGATGCAAACCTTGGTCGATCCATGATTTACATTGACCATAAACATTTGATTTCCAATCGTTTTTATGTCCTTCCAAAATCCATTCCCGAAGCCAAGGCTCATATTGATCCAATGGTAAAAACCAATGTTTTGTATCTTTTAAAACAGGAGCATTTCCGCTAAATGTTGATTTTGGATTAATTAAATCAGTTGCATTAAGCGAAG
>JAQUHH010000174.1 GCA_028683685.1 Bacteroidales bacterium | reverse complement strand
TCTTGTCCTGAAGGATGAAAAATGAAGCCGGCTTAATAATAAAAATATGGAAACAGAAAACATGCATTATGGAGCCAATGCTTTTTCATTTCAATTAGCAGAAAGCTTAAGAAAAACAGAAACATTTTTTAAATTAATTTTTTAAAAGAAATTACGAATATAGTCGTTTCGTCACCTTAGCATAGCCAAATAATCAAAGCATTTTTTCAATAAACAAATGACTTTATCTTATATCCAAGGCTCTTTTATACATCTGCATCGTTTTTTCTTTGGCTATTTTCAAATCTACAATTCGATTGTTTTGATAGGATATTTTTTGATATTCAGGAACCCATTTTTTGACATATTCAAAATTTGGATCAAATTTTTGCTGTTGAATATCTGGATTGAAAAGTCTGAAATAGGGAGCCGCATCGCAACCACATCCTGCCGCCCATTGCCAATTTCCATTGTTTGACGACAACTCATAATCGAGCAATTTTTGAGCAAAATAAGCTTCTCCCCATCGCCAATCAATTTGCAAATGTTTGACCAAAAAGGAGGCGGTCAGCATCCGAACTCGGCCATGCATCACTCCTGTTTCATTCAACTGTCGCATGCCCGCATCCACCAATGTAAAGCCCGTTTCTCCCCGACACCAGCGATCAAATGCAGCTTCATCCAATGACCATTCGATGGCATCGTATTTTGTTTTGAAAGAACGACTTTCCACATGTGGGAAATGCCACAAAATATGCATAAAAAACGCTCTCCAAATCAATTCGTTCAGAAATTTTTCATTTATAGAAACAGCATTATTAACCGCTTTGCGAATAGAAATTAATCCAAAACGCAAAAAAGGACTGATACCCGAAGTTCCATTTTCTAAATAGGGGAAATCACGGGTATTCTGATAGTTCGTTAAAATATCATTGTTGAATTTGAAATCAATAGAAACATCTTGCAAGCGATAACCCAAATCTTCAATTTTGGGCATATTAAAATTTATATTTTTATAAAGATTAAAAAGCAATTTTTCGGAGGCATAATGCGGAATAGAAGTTTGAAAAAACGCTTGTTTCCAAATTTTCGAAAAAGGAGTATAAATTAAATAAGGAGAATCATCTTTTTTTAAAATTTTTCCGGGGGAGAAAATCAGATGATCTTGAAAAAGATTAAATTTAATATTGCTCTTTGCTAAAAAATCAGAAACACCTTTATCCCGCTGTATTCCATAACTTTCATAATCTTCATTCGCATAAACTCCCAGCACATTATATTTTTCCAAAAGCGAATTAAAAACATTTTCAACTGAATCATGAAAAGCAGAAATGGAGGATTCAAAGAATTTAATTTTTTCATTCATCCGAAGAATGCTTTTATAAATCAGAGAAACAGCTTTATTGTCGACATTGGAAAAACGTTTTAAAATATCGACATCGAAAATAAAAATTGGCAATACCGGCATTTTTTGCGATAAAGCTTGAAAAAGAGCATGATTGTCGTCCCATCTTAAATCACGTCTAAACCAAAAAACAATCAGATTTTCCTTCATGATTTAGAATTTATATTTATCGCCCCACTTTGATTTTAGCTTTTTGGCTGTTTCGTTTTCACGAATATTATTTCCAGGCTGATATAAAACAGTTCCTTTAATTTTATCGGGTAAAAATTCAAGATTTACAAAATTATCTTCAAAATCATGTGCATATTTATACTCTTGACCGTAGCCAATATTTTTCATAAATTTGGTAGGAGCATTTCGCAAATGAAGCGGTACGGGCAAATCACCCGTTTTATCGATCAATGCCAGAGCTTTGTCAATAGCCAAATAAGTACTGTTGCTTTTTGCCGAACACGCCAAGTAAACAGCCGTTTGGGAAAGAATAATCCGACTTTCGGGCATCCCAATTTTATGCACTGCCTGAAAACATTCATTAGCCATCAAAAGTGCATTTGGATTTGCATTTCCAATATCCTCCGAAGCAAGTATCAACATTCTACGAGCGATAAATTTGGGATCTTCACCCGCTTTTATCATTCGAGCAAGCCAATAAACAGTACCATTCGGATCCGAACCTCGCATTGATTTTATAAAAGCAGAAATAATGTCGTAATGCATCTCCCCTGCCTTATCGTACATCGCCAAATTTTGCTGAATAATATCAAGTACGGAGGTATTGTCAATTTGTATATTTTTACTTTTCCCTAATTTCGTTTCAACCACAATCTGAATGGCATTCAATAGTTTACGAGCATCGCCACCAGAGATTCGCAACAAGGCTTCGTCTTCCAAAATTTCTATTTTTAAATCCAAAATCTCTTCCAATTTTAGACGAGCCATTTCGAGAAGTCGCTTGAGATGATCTTCGGTTAAAGACTTCAAAATATAGGTTTGACATCTTGACAAAAGCGGCGAAATAACCTCAAAAGAAGGATTTTCAGTCGTGGCACCAATTAGCACCACCGTTCCTCTTTCAACGGCACCAAGCAAAGAATCTTGTTGTGATTTATTAAAACGATGAATTTCATCAATAAACAACAAAGGTGCTTGCACCTCTTTTGAAGCCTCTTCAATTACTGCTCTAACATCTTTTACGCCAGAATTTATAGCACTTAATGTGAAAAATCTACGATTTAAAGATTTTGAAATAATAAAAGCCAAGGTTGTTTTTCCAACTCCTGGCGGTCCCCAAAAAATAATCGAAGGAATGGTTCCACTTTCGATGGCTTTACGCAAAACAGCATCTTTTCCAATGAGATGCTCCTGTCCAATATAATTTTCCAATGAATCAGGACGCATTAATTCTGCTAAAGGAGTATTTTGTAAACTTGAGTTCATAATTTCATTTTTTACAATAATTCTTGATGAAATTTCAACAAGTCGTCTGCTGGTTGCTTGATGATTTTTTCAACCATCATTTGGTGCTCTTGAGCCACCTGAATTAAGATCTCTTTATAAGCATGTGAAATGGATCCAACAAAACCAAGTGGATAGTTGGAATAATTGGGATAACAAAAAACCATCTTTTCAAAAAAATCGGTAAACACTTGTTTTAAAAACTTATGTACAAAAGCATCCGAAATATTTTCGGAAAGGAACGGACTAAAAGAAGCTAAATATTGATTGGGAGTTGGTTTTTTATACACCGAGTCCAAAACATTTTCAAGTTGTATTTGGTATTTCTCTTTAAATTTTAAATGTAATTCATCGGGAATTTCATTATTAAAATAGGCATTTAGCCATTTTTTTCCAATGTATGCTCCACTCCCCTCGTCTCCAAGCACATAGCCCAAGGAATTAATTCCACCGATCATCTCTTTTCCATCAAACAAACAAGTATTTGAACCTGTTCCGAGGATACAAGCAATGCCAGCTTTTTGATTAAACAGGGCTTTGGCAGCCGCTGTCATATCATGTTCTACAAAAATATCAGAATTCAAAACGGATAAAATTCCTTCTTTAATACTATTTTTGGAAGAATCAGCAGAGCATCCAGAGCCATAGAAAAAAACGGCATTTACTTTATATTGAGCTATTTGAGGCAAAACCTCTTTTTTAAAAATTCCAGCAATTTGTTTAGAATCAACAAAATAAGGATTTAGTCCTTGAGTTTGGCAACGGACAAAAACCTGATGTTTATCTGCCAATATCCAATCTGTTTTAGAAGAACCACTTTCGGCAAGTAAAAATATCATATATCTCAATTTTAAATTTCAATCATTAAGCCCTCTTGGGCAAGAATTGTATTTTGAAAAACAGTTTTGGCTTCTTCCAACAGAACTTCCACATTTTTATATCGCGTTGAAAAATGTCCAATAATAAGTTTATCAACATTGGCAAAATTAGCAATTTCTGCAGCTTGTTTTGCCGTACTATGAAATTTATCTTTGGCTAAAAGAGCGTTGTCTTCAGCAAAAGTAGCCTCATGATACAACAAATCCACATTTTGAATGTATTTTACAATAGAAGTATCAAAAACGGTATCAGAACAATAAGCGTAAGATTTTGATGGAACGGGATCCAAAGTAATATCTGCATTTTTTAGCACATTGCCTTTTTCATCTATAAAATCTTCCCCATTTTTAATTAAATTAAAAACAGAAATAGGCACTTTATTATTTGTTACAAATTCGGGTTTTAGTTTTCTCAAACCTGATTTTTGGATAAATAAATATCCCTGCGTTTGAATTCTATGATTGAGAGGAAATGTCTTAATTTCAAATCGATCATCTTCGAAAATTATTCCCGAAAATCCATCTGGAATTTCTTTAAAAATCAGTTCAAACATCAAATGTGTATTGGAAGCTTTGAGTTGAATTTCGATGATTTCTTTGAGCATTGGCGGTCCGTACACTTCAAGAGGTGCTAAACGGCGATACAAATGAAAAGAAGAAATCAGACCAACCAATCCAAAGTAGTGATCTCCATGCAGATGCGTAATAAAAATCTTTTCAATTTTGGAACTTTTCAAATTAAATTTCTGCAATTGCATTTGGGTTCCTTCACCACAATCAATAAGAAACGAACGCTCACAAGCAGAAAGCAAGTGAGCGCTCGGATTTCGGTGACGAACGGGCAAAGCCGATTTGGCACCTAAAATATAAAGGTTAAGCAACATTATTTTTGAATCACCATTCTTTCTGTAAAAGTATTAATTCCATTAGTTAACTTATAAATATAAATTCCATCGGGAATATTTTCCGCATGAAAAGTATATTTATTGGGTCCTTTTGCAGCCATAATTTCTTCTGCAAAAACAGTTTCTCCCAATATGTTATACACTAAAAATGAAAAACTTTCTGCTTTTGGAGCACTAAAATGCACATCCGTAGAATTTGCAAAAGGATTGGGAACATTTTTAAGAGCAAAGAAATTACGAGCATCACCAACACTAATTCCAGATGCAGGATGAACAATAATTTGATAATAATCAATGGAATCCGTTTGAGAAAAAGGAAGAAATCCACCAATTAAAGCACTTGTTACTAAAGTAATAACCATTGAGTGAATTCCAATATCAGAAGTTTGAGGATTTGCTGATAAAATTAAGCAATTTTTCTCTCCACCGGGAAAGCAATCGTCAGTAACGTTAGTCGTCCAAGAAAAATCGGTAATGTTCGGTTGAGTAAAGTTCGTTACACATATTTTTTCAATAGTAGCAGGCACTACACCAGAAGTAGTATCCAAAGGAACAACTGCTGTTAAAGTAGTAGAATAAGGCACTCCAACATAAGCAGGAGGCAAATTAGTCGCACTATCGGGAACAATTCCCGAAGTATTAACATTAGGGTCGGGAGTACATTGAGCACTCAATTTTGTCACTCCAGCAATAAGAACAACAAACATTAACAAAAGTAGATTTTTTTTCATAGGACTGATTTTTATTTGGCTTGATTTAATTT
>JAQUHH010000173.1 GCA_028683685.1 Bacteroidales bacterium | reverse complement strand
TCCTTTCATCCTTAAATATTATTTGACAACAATTCATTGTACCAATTCGTAATGGCCTCATAGCTTTCCTTAAAATAAGCCGACTTTAACTTCTCATTGATTATACCCTCAGCTTGACAAATATCAAAATTCGGATTACTCGCAGAAGCCTCACTCAACATTCGCAACAAACTCGACTTCACAATTTCCAAAACTTTTCCACGATCATATCTTGTCCCTTTTTCAACAGATTTATCAATAATTAATTTACCGTTTTTATCAAATATTTTGATTCCACTCAAAAACTCGACCCCTACCCCTTTGGCTTTACTTTCGACAATTACTAAGTTCTCAAACATTCGAAATCCATTACTAATCTCAAACCCACTCCGCGATACTATTTGATTTCCGAAAATAGTTAAACCCGTTTCATTGTCTTTCTTTAAATTTTGTCCGTTGAATAATTGTAAGCCTTGATTTTCCATGATGTTTTTTTTAATTGTTTGTATTTGCAAAGTAAGGTGCGTTTGTTGCAATCTAATTGCAAGCTTGTTTTTTTTTTCAAGAACTTTATTCTGCAAATTTACAGTCCAACATTGCAATCTAATTGCAATGTTTATTATCTTTGTTTTTAAGAACGTTGAATGCAAAAACAAAATTAAACCTCAAGGTTGCAATCTATTTGCAACCATAAAAAAACTAAATTATGCCAAATGTAAAAAGCCAATTCGACCGTTATGAACTTTTAGTAGCACTACTAAAAACCAAGCATACAAAAAAAGAATTATTGGAAAAATATTTTGATAACGGATTTGAAGTTCATTGGAGAACTTTAAATAATGACATTACTTATTTAAAGGATGAAGGAGCCGAAATTCACACTCCAAACCGAACCGATCCTTATTATTATTTTGAAAATGAATATATACCTGAGGGTTCGAGTTTTACCGATGAGGATGTTGAAACATTACAACAAAGTATTCAGATTTTATCCAATACAATTGGTTTTAAAACGGGTTTAGAGTTGAAAGAGATACTGTTAAAATCAAAGTTCTTAAAGTATCACTTTAACAAAAAAGAGAAACCAATCATTTCGTTTGAAAAACAATCTATTACAAATCTCACAAAGCACCTTGATAACTTATATAATACAGTTGCAAACAAAGACTGTTTAAAAATAAATTACACCCCTAATTCAAGCGAAATTCCTGTTGATTATATTATAAGCCCATATTATTTAAAGGAATATCGAAATAGATGGTATTTATTAGGGCTAAAAAATTGCGATCATTTCTTAATGAACTTAGCTTTGGATAGAATTAATAAAATTTCACCAGCAGATAATGAACAATATATTGAAAATGAGTCGTTTGATTTTGATCAGATGTATAAATTTGTAGTTGGTGTTACTATACCAATGAATAGTAAGCCACAAATAATAAAAGCTATTGTTAGTAAAGTTTCGGCAAATTACATAAAATCAAAACCGTTTATTGATAACCAAGAAATTATTGAAGAACATCAAGATGGTAGCATTTTAATTCAATTTACAGCCTACGAAAACTATGAACTGGTCCAATCTATACTCTCCTATGGGAGTGCAATAAAAATAATAGAACCACAAAGTTTAAAAGACAAGTTGTTTAAAACTTATCAAGAAGCAATTCGTCAGTATAAATCTTAATTGTTTTTATCAATTACATACTCTCGAAATTTACAAAATTCAAATACTGTAGTTTTCACATTTCCTTGCTGAACAACATTGCGTATGGTGGTTGAAGCCACACATTTTATGTTGCTATTTTTCAACATCGAAACCAAACAAAAACAAAAAGTCAGCTCTCCCATAATATGTAAACAAATATTTTGATTATCATTCTGATATTCTTCAATTTGATGATAAAATTTTTGAGCAATTTCTATAATATAATCTTCGCCTTCTTCAGGTGGAATATGTGGAAATGGCATGTCTATAACATTTCCATACAATTTATTAGCCTCTAATAATTGTTTTTCGCTCCATTGAGCAGACGGATGGTTGGATAGGTTTATGAGCATAGGTTATTTATAAATAATAGTTTTTGTTTCCTCAATGTATTTTTCTAAATCCTTAATCATTTTTGATTTTGACAATTTTATTCCAATACTATGAGCAACACTTTTTCTAATTACATTAACATTTCCCCACAATGTATGAAATGATTTCAACTCATCAATCTGTTGATTTGAAAAATTCTTTAAAAACTCATCTTGATTTTTCTTAATTTTCCCTGAATTAGTAATTATTTTCTTCACGTCTTCTCTCTTGTTCCTATCCGCAGCATCAAAGCGCAACATCTCACAACCCTTGGTTATTATACACTCAATTAATATAATTGAGGAATATCCATATTGTCTATGTGAAAACATCCAATCAGCTAATTCTATTTGAAATTGACTATCATTTTTTGCATTATCAAATTTATTTAAAAACTTATTCAACATAGGAATAATAACTTTTTCTTGAATAGGTGTTAATTTGTCCGCCGTTATTGATTTTAATTTCTGAACTTGACTCTTTAAATCATATATATGATTCAAACTTTGACTTTCAGAAAAGTCTTCCAAAATAACACTGTAACTTTTATTTTCTTCTTTCAGAAGCTCTGACATTTTATATGCACTTCCTATATTTTGAAACTCGTAGGCGCCTTTAATGTATTCATTTAACATGTTAATTGAATTCAACTGAACAACAGGCGTGTATCCTAACTCATTGGCATTACTTACCTCCAACATACCATAATAAACTCCTTTTATTTGAATATTTTTCTTACTCACTTCATTTACATAATTAATTACAGAATTAAGAATTAAAGGTAAGGATCTAAATGAATGAGTAATATCAATAAATATTTCATCATCATTTTTAAGTTCACTATCAATTGAGAGAATTTTATTTATATTATTTGTAATTTCTTCTTGATTGATACCATAATTTATTATGATTGGAGTTAAATTTCTCACTTGAGACAACATCTTCAATATTATATCACCCTTTGAAACATTTGTTTTACAGTTAAATGATTCAATCTTTATACCTGTATTAAGCGCTATTTCTTCATCGTAAGTTTTTCCATCTGACATAACCCTATACAATTCCTCCCACATCGATTTTAATGTTCCAATCACAATTACATGGTCAATGTTCAAATGTTGAATTAACACATCAGCCATAAATGAACTTTGATATTCCTTATCTTCGATTTTATAACTAGTAGTTTCATATTGCCTCTTAGACGAATTATCTTTACCAGTTCTACCAGTCCCCAAAAAACTAATCAATACTTTACGTGCCATAATTATCCTTTCTTTACTAAACTATTTAAAATTGTGTCATTTTTCTTAAAGAATTCTGCATCTAGGACATTTCTTATCCCCAAAATCTTTGATTTCTTTTGAATTCCGGAAAGCTTATTTCCTGCATTTTTTTCAATATTGGTTAATGTATGTATGCTTGAATGTACTCGTAAACCAAAATCCCGAGTAATGGCTGCCAATTTATACATAAATGAATCCAAATTGTCTTTCAATGTATCTTTGCTTCCCATTGATGCCTTGCACTCGATAACATATAATTCGTTTTCGTAAACAAAGACCACATCATATTCATTATCGTGTTGTAAATCTGCCGTGTCTCTAAATAGTTTAACTCCCAACGCAATAGCTGACTCTTCAACATCCAATTCTCTTTTTAGCTTTATGTAAACAAACTCTTCAAACCATTTGCCAGAATAATAAACTTTATCTTTTTTTTCAACATGGGAATGACTGTCCATGATTTTTTTTTCACCAAAAAAATAAAAGTTCTTTTTTTTAAACTGCTCAAAAAATTTCAAAGTATATTCTTCAGTGTAAGTGAGTGATTCATCTGATTGGTAATATAAACCATAAGAAAGCAAATACTCCATCAAGTTTAAACGATATTTAATTGGAATTTGAACTATTGAATAATATGGATATACTTCGCTTATCACATTTTTCCCGATAGGCACATAGATTATTCTATTGTTTTTTGTTGAAAAAAACTCATAAACGCCTATGGTCATTACTTTTGTACCTCCTGACATGTTAACAACATACTGCGTATTTTCCAAATCTAAAGATTTCAATTTATTGCGAATATCATTTAAATCATCCTCCACCACTTTAATCCTCACAACAGAATTCTCCTTAATACCACAACCCAACTCTACCCACCTGTCTAAACCCTTTTTCTCAACATATTCGGTGGAGATAAACAGCAAATCGTCGTAACTGTCTTGCAAGTCCTTTATTACAAGAACATTGGGAATGGTTTGATCCGAAATAACACTAACTAAGACTGTTTTCATGTGATTATTTTAAAACCCTAACAAACTCTAATTTATCAATGTTTCCACCTTTATTATAAATTATTTTTACCAGAATTTTATCACCTTTTCTTGGCTTGTTTCCATAATCAACAAGCAGATTTTTCGGATTATCATCTTTTCCCTCGAGCAATTTAGCTAAAATAATTTGACGTTGAACTAATGTAACAATTGCTTCGGCTTCTATCTTATTAGGAATAGCCTCAATTTTTGGTTTTTCAATTTCGGAAAACTTAATTAAAGCATCCTGATCTTGTTTCATCGACACAAAATCCTTAATTTCAGGATAATAAAGATTTTTGTCAAAATTATTCGATGCCATACTAAATAATTCTTTTAAAGAAGAAGATTTCTCCCAATTTGAAACTTTTTGTTTCATCAATTCACTAAATGAATCTAGATAAAACTGTACATTTTTATCTAAGTCAAAACCCAACAATTCAACCTTTATCTTACCGTATCCAAATGGTTTAGCGGCACCTAAACTATGAAAACAACTTTTGTTATTATTGAAAGTAATCGCTGCCAACAATGCACCTATTTCGTTCTTTCGCAAGTTATGAAAGCGAATCTTACATTTAAATTCTGAATCTTTGGGTAAAGGATTAAATTCTGAAAAAACTTTATCATTTTTCAATTGTTTTTCATCATATTTTCCTAATTTTATTTCATTATGTACAGGATACCTTTTGAATCCTCTTAAAAAGGCATTATCTTCAAAAGTATTGTATTTATTATCTTTGTCACCTTTAATATTTTGCTCCAAATAATAGGGAAAGTATGAAGCTTTTGGACTCATTCTCATTTATGGCCTCCCAACCCGTAATACCAGGCAACATACGCTGTCTTCTAACTTGACACTCATGATCCATTACTTTCATTTCAATAGGCAATAGTGGCCTAGGACCTATGATTGACATTTCACCCTTCAAAACATTTAACAATTGAGGTAATTCATCAATATTAAGTATTCTTAATATTTTACCCCAATTCTTTTTTCTATATTTATCAGGAAGTAGAATACCATTCATATCTTTTTCATTCGTCATAGT
>JAQUHH010000005.1:8285-22764 GCA_028683685.1 Bacteroidales bacterium | reverse complement strand
TTTTTTTAGATTGTTTTTTCTCTTCATTGCTGAAATGTATGCTCTTGGAATTGCCCGATGAATGCGTCTTCGTAGCCCAGATCTTTCACTTTTTGTAACAATGGTTGAGCTTCTTCTAATGTTTTAAACTTACCAATTATAAATCGTCTCATCCGATCGCCTGGAATTTCATTAGAACGAGCAGTTTTGGTGCCCAATTTAGGAAATGGAAGATTGTTGTTTTTGTCAAGTTTACGAAGTTTGTCGAAAAACCGTGTATCAATATTTCCGGCACCTACTTGAACAGCATAGAAATATCCATCTTTGCTTTCGGTAACGGCACCGTCTTTAACAAGCCTGTCTTTTGATGTATCTTTTCCAATTTGAGCTTTTCTTAAAGAATCTTCTTCGAGATTGAAAACTTTTGGTTTACGACTTTCAGCCAGTAAAATAGAATCCAATTCAGCTTGTTGTAAGTCACACAATTCAATTTTATGTTCCACAATTTCTTTGGCATAAGGATCTTTGGTCTCCATAATGGATAAAAAAGCACGATAATTAGGAACTGCTAAGTCACAACGATTATTTTCGTACCATGCTAGTCCAAGGTAATAATTTGCAAAAAGAGGAGCTGCTTGAGAGCGTGCATTTTTTTTCAATAATCGTGCATCCATTTTTTCTACTGCTTTTGTTAAATATTTTGGAGAAATGGAGCGTAAATCGCGAATATTAAGACATGCAATACCAACAAAATAATTGATATTGCTATTGTTTGGATCCATCTTCAAAATTGGATTTAAAATATATAAAGCCTGAAAATGATCTAAATTTATAATTTCTAATGCATCCATTATTTTTGCATAATATTCCTCTGTTTTTTTAGGAGGAGTTATTTCATTTGCCGATAATTGGTCAATGTCAGGTGGAGTTAATAGTGAGGGATCTTTACACCAATCAATTTTTAATTTTGCTCTCAATATTGTTTCTGAGGCTTTACGTGGATTGGCTTTTTCTATGTATTCCTCATACCATTTTATGGCTTCGCTATAATTTGAATTATAGTGGTGACACATGCCAATATAATAAAAAACATCTATGGGTGCACTATTTTCCGAACTGGATGATCCATAATATTCTTTGTAGTTTTTTGAAGCTTTTAAAAACCATATTAAGGCTTCTTCTTTTTCATATTTTTGATCCATTAAACACAAGCCCATATGATATTCAATATTTGCATTATCGGGATTTGCTTCGTTTAAAGACTGAAAAATAGAATATGCGTATCGATATTCCTCAGCTTTCATGTGTTTAATAGCCTTATTAAATTCACTGCGAAAATTATTTGTTCCAAATTCTTGAGCAATAGAGGTGTTAGAAATCAAAATTGCAAAAGAAAGGGTACATAAATAGATAAATCGTTTCATAATGATTTTTTTTTATGAGTGCAAATTAAAACAATTTTTGAAGATAAGCTAACAAAAAATGTTTTTTTTGATAAAATATCTTGTATTTTCGGATTTAATTTATATGGCATGTGTTTATTTTTAAAAAAAAGTGGCTTTCAAATTTTGAAAGCCACTTTTTTAATAGAAACGATGTTTCTTTAATCGTTATATTCAGCAACGATTTTTTTCACATCTTCAGAAGAAACTCTGCCATACACTTTTTCGCCAACCATCACAACGGGAGCTAGCCCGCATGCACCTACACAACGCAGGCTGCTAAGTGAGAATTTGCCATCGGGTGTTGATTCGCCAACTTTGATTTTTAAGTGACGTTTAAATTCGTCGAGTACTTTTTCAGCACCACGAACATAACAGGCTGTGCCCATGCAAACTGAAATCGGGAAACGACCTTTTGGTTTCATTGTGAAAAATGAATAAAAAGTTACTACGCCGAAAACTTTTGCTACAGACATCCTTAGTTCGTGAGCTATAACCTCTTGAACTTCTGCAGGTAGGTATCCAAAAAATGTTTGGACTTTATGAAGAACATTAATAAGTTCTCCTTCGTCGTTATGAAAAGCTTTACATATTGCTTTTATTTCATCGACTTGTTCTGTTTTTAAAACTATTTTTACGTGTGACATTTATTTAAACCTCCTAATTTATGGGTTATAATACTATTTTTCTAAATCAATTACGATATCTGTTCTTCTATCAAAATAATGAGTATGAAGCAGATGGTGCGCTTTCTCACCCAAAGGTTTGCCTAAATATTCTTCATATAGTTTGATGATATCGGGATTCTCATGAGATTTACGCAATGGTTTATTAGCGTCTTCTTCGTAGATTGCTCTCCAGCGTGCTTTAATCACTTCGCTGTCGCCATGGTGTAGCGGTTGGCCACCTCCATTGATACATCCACCAGGACAAGCCATGATTTCAATAGCATGGAATTTTGATTTTCCTGCTTTCACTTCTTCAAGAAGTTTGCGGGCATTTCCAAGTCCGTGTGCGATTCCAATATTTATGGGTAATCCATCAAAATCTATAGTCGCAGAACGGATTCCATCCAAACCTCTTAGTTCTTTAAAATCAATTTTTTCAAGTGGTTTTTTAGTGAAAACTTCGTATGCTGTTCTGCACGCTGCTTCAATCACTCCACCAGTGGTGCCAAAAATAACTCCAGCTCCTGTTGATGAACCCATTGGAGAATCAAAATCTTCATCGGGAAGGTTGTTGAAATCAATGTTTGATTGACGTATCAATGCTGCCAATTCACGGGTAGTAAGAGAAAAGTCAACATCAGGATTATCGTTTACAGCAAATTCAGGACGTGATGATTCGTATTTTTTAGCCACACATGGCATAATCGAAACGACCACCATCTCTTCGCGAGTAATTCCTAGTTTTTCAACGAAATAACTTTTTGCCATTGCACCAAACATTTGTTGTGGAGATTTAGCAGTGGAAGGAATTTCGTGCATTTCTGGGAATTGATGC
Organism: Bacteroidales bacterium; assembly: GCA_028683685.1. Classification (GTDB taxonomy): domain Bacteria; phylum Bacteroidota; class Bacteroidia; order Bacteroidales; family WCHB1-69; genus JAQUGA01. The sequence continues at coordinate 19,840 of JAQUHH010000005.1, read as the reverse complement.
TCAAAGAATTTAACCCAAGCTGGACAGCAAGAAGTTAAAATTGGAAGTTTTACGGTTTTGTCACCAGCTAAATGTCTGGACAAACGGTCTAATAATTCATGACCTTCTTCCCAAATCGTTAAGTCGGCAGCCCAATCTGTGTCAAAAATATAATCAAATTCAAGACGGCGTAAAGCTGCAGCCATTTTGCCCGTAACTAAAGTGCCAGGTGCATACCCAAACTCTTCACCCAATGCCGCACGTACAGCTGGAGCCGTTTGTACAATCACTGTTTTCGTAGGATCGGCAATGGCACGAATTACTTTGCTCGTATGATCGGCTTCCGTTAAGGCGCCAACTGGACAAACTGCAATACATTGACCGCAATAGGTACACACTGATTTTTCTAATAATTGATCGAAAGCAGTTGAAACAACTGATTCAAAACCACGATTAATGGCTGATAATGCACCCACTGTTTGGAATTCATTACACATCATTTCGCAACGACGACACATGATACATTTGTCAATATCGCGAATGATGGATGGTGAAAAATCTTTTCTGTATGTAGACTGAACGCCTTGGAAAGGAATTTCACGAACGCCAAATTTTTGAGCCATTGTTTGTAATTCACAATTGCCGTTTTTTGGACAAATTAAACAGTCAAATGGGTGGTCTGACAAGATTAATTCAAGTACAGTTCTGCGTGTATTAATTACACGAACAGAGTGTGTATGAATGACCATCCCTGGTTGACATTCAGTAACACAAGCAGGGGCAAGGTTTCTTCTACCTTCTACTTCTACAACACAAATACGACATCCACCGGGCTTATTTACGATTTTTAAATCTTTAAGCTCAAGATAACATAGTGTTGGAATATTGATACCATTTTGTTTGGCAGCTTTTAAAATAGTAGTTCCTTTCTCTATTTCAATCGCTTTATTATCAATGGTTAATTTTATAAGTTCCATATATAGTATACTCCTTATTTTTATTTGATGATAATTGCATTAAATTTACACTTGTCGTAGCAAGCTCCACACTTGATACAAAGATCCTGTTGGATAAAATGAACTTGTTTACGTTCGCCTTCGATACAGTTGACAGGACAGTTTCTCGCACAAACAGTACAACCAACGCAGGCCTCAGGTACAATTTCGTATCTCTTAAGGTCGCGACAAACACCAGCTGGACATTTTTTGTCATCAACGTGAGCGACGTATTCATCCCAGAAGTTGTCAATTGTAGAAAGTACAGGGTTTGGAGAAGTTTGTCCTAAACCGCATAATGAAGCATCCTTGATCACATTACCTAAGTTTCTTAATTGATCTAAATCTTCACGAGTTCCGTTTCCGGCACAAATCTTTTCAAGTATTTCGAAAAGTCTCATGTTTCCAATACGACAAGGTGAACATTTACCACATGATTCTTCAACTGTAAATTCTAAATAGAACTTAGCGATGGCAACCATACAGTCGTCTTCGTCCATAACAATCATACCGCCCGAGCCCATCATGGAGCCAGATGCTAGCAAGTTGTCGTAATCGATAGGCGTGTCAAGATGTTTTTGAGTAAGGCATCCACCAGAGGGGCCCCCTGTTTGTACAGCTTTAAACTCTTTACCATCTTTAATTCCACCTCCAATTTCGAAAATAATTTCGCGAAGTGTAGTTCCCATGGGTACTTCAATCAAACCAACGTTGTTTACTTTACCCGCTAAGGCAAATACTTTCGTTCCTTTTGATTTTTCGGTTCCAATGGATGAAAACCATTCCCATCCTTTATTTAAAATAACAGGGATATTGGCATATGTTTCAACGTTGTTTACGTTTGTGGGCTGGCCTTTATAACCAGATTCTGCAGGAAATGGAGGTTTAAAAGTGGGTTCGCCACGATTTCCTTCCATAGAGTGAATAAGAGCTGTTTCTTCACCGCATACAAAAGCACCCGCTCCGTATCTAATGTCGATGTTGAAGTTAAAACCAGAACCCAAAATATCGTCTCCAAGGAAACCATATTCAAGGGCTTGGTCAAGAGCAATTTTCAAACGTTGAATGGCCAATGGATATTCTGCACGGATATATACTAAGCCCATTGTTGAGCCAATCGCATAGCCGTTGATAACCATCGCTTCAATAACAGTGTGAGGGTCGCCTTCTAAAATAGAACGATCCATAAATGCACCAGGGTCACCCTCGTCAGCATTGCAAACGACATATTTTTGATCGCCTTTGTTTTTAGCTGCAAATTCCCATTTTAAACCAGTTGGGAAACCCCCACCACCGCGACCGCGAAGTCCAGATTTTTTAAGGGTTTCAATAACGGCCATGGGGTTTTTTTGTTCCAATACATTAGCCAAAGCCAAATAGCCATCATTGGCTAAATACTCATTGATGTCTTCTGGATTGATAAAACCGCAGTTGCGAAGTGCAACACGCAATTGTTTTTTATAAAAACCCATGTGTTTAGAGTCTTCTACGTGCTTTTTCGTTTCTGGATCTTCATACAGTAAACGGTTTACACTCCGACCTTTAATGATATGTTCTTCAATAATTTCAAGACAATCACTTGGTTTTACTTGTGTGTAAAAAGTGTTGTCGGGCATGATTTTAACGATGGGTCCTTTTTCACAAAAACCAAAGCAACCTGTTTGAATAACTTGAATATCCTCTTCTAAGCTTTTTTCTTCGAGAATAATGTCAAATTGCTTGTGAATTTGATCCGATTCGGATGCTCTACATCCGGTTCCACCGCATATGAGTATGTGATACTTGTATTTTGCCATTTCGGTAGCCTCCTTTTTTATTTGTTGTCTATAGATTGATAATTTGCTGGAATAATTCCTTCAACAAGGACGTCGTTTATAACGTATTTTTCAATAATTTCAATTGCTTTTTCCTCGTTTACGTAGCCAAAAATGATGGGCTCAGCGCCGGGTTTTTTTACCTCAATGGTAGGTTCGGCAAAGCAAAACCCCATACATCCTGTTTGGGTGACAATAGCGTCAATTTTGTGACGATTAAATTCTTGAATTAAAATTTCCATTGTATGTTTTGCACCGGATGCAATTCCACAGGTAGACATTGAAACTTTAACTTGAATGTGAGATTCAGGATCATTGGCCCTGTCTCTTAAATCAATTTTTGATTTCAAAGATTCTTGCCTTTTTTTCAAATCGGCAAGTGATTTAATTTTCTCCATGATTAATACTTTGTTTTATTTATATTATTTTTTTACTCTAATTTCTTCTAAATTACTATCAATTAATTCTTTCAACATCAAGACAACATCCGTACTTTGAATGGATATTCCATCCAGCACTTCATTTATCTCATCGGTGTCGAATATATATTCCATCCCGTCTTTTTGATGCTTGTATACAAATCTGGTTTTAGGATAGGAAGTAGCCGTAAGAACAATGGCTCCAGCTAAATCGCCAAAAGGTTGTCGGTCGATATGGCTGTGCTTAAAGCGAACATTTATTTCTGTTCCAACGCCCAATTCCGAAGTGATCGAAAAATCACCCCCGGTTAATTCAGCATTGCGTTTTAATAATGGAATGCCCAAACCGACCTTACGTGTTGTGCGGGTCGTGTAAAAAGCATTCGTAACATTGTTCACCATTTCAGTATTCATTCCAATTCCATTGTCTTTAAACTGCATCCGTAATTCATCTCTCTCTGTATTTTCTATAATCACTAATTCTATTTTAGTCGCTTTTGCGGAAACAGAATTTTGAAAAATATCAATAATATGGAGCGATAAATCTTTCATTGCAAAGTTGATTATTTTTTTATTACGTTTATACCTTTCGTCTAATTTTTTTTGATTCTAATTTAAAAAGATTTTGTTTTTTTGTTTTGTTTTGATGACTTTAAATAATTCTGAGATTGATAATTTTTCTAATTCATACTGCGTAAATGCCTTTCCTACATCATCTATATAGTGGGCATCCGAGTTGCATACAAAAAGATTGTTTGATAAATATGAGTTTTTTTCTAAAAAACCTGAATCTAATCCTCTTCTTGTAACTTCTAATGCATCTACTTCCAAATCAGGGGGCAAAAAACCAAGTTGGCTAATAATGCTGTTTTTTGATTTATCAATATGAGCCAAAATAAAGAGTCCATCCAAGCTCTTTACCTTTTTCGAAATTTGCTCTACCGATTGGTTAATCGCTGAAATTAAGAGTCTTTCTTCTTGGTAAACAATATCGTCATTTTCGTCCACTTGTATTTGGTAGCCAAAATAATCTGGATTGTTTTGAATGTTAGGAATGTGTTGATCAATATATTGTTGAAATTCGGATATTTGTTTTTTTTCTTCAAAATAAGCCAAGCAATGAACTTCTTCTTTAGAGGTGACTTCAACTCCAGTGATGACCAGCAAGTCTTTTTGTTTTCCGATTTTTTGAATACATTCGGCCTGCAAAGTAGTATTATGGTCGGTAATGGCTATAATATCCAAACCTTTTTCCAAAGCCTTATCTACAATAGCAACAGGACTCATCTCCAAGCTTCCGCAAGGGGAGAGGACTGTATGTATGTGTAAATCAGCCTTGTATGTTTTCATTGTTGATTATTTGATTAAGTTGTAAATTTTTGCACTTATTTCAAATGCTTTGTCGGAGGTTACCAAAACAGGAATCCCTTCTTCTTCACTTTGGTTAATTAAGTCTTGATCTGGCGCATAGTTATTTACGATAACGATGGCAGATAAATCTTTAAGTGAAGCCACGGCCATAACGTTTTTATGAGTTTGTAAAGTAACCCATATCGATCCTGCTTCGACGTTGCCCATAACATCACTTAATAAATCGGAAGTATAACCGGCTTTAACTTCTTTGTTTAATCCGTCTTGACCGCCCATTACTTTGAGTCCTAATTTTGCTGCTAATTCAATAACTTTCATTATTTTCAGGTTTTATATTACATTATATCTTTTAATTCATCTCTCAAGCTGTTTTTATTTAGCTTTTTGTGTCCCCAAATATCTTTCATAATATTGGCAGAATCCACCGCCAGAAGTTTCTCGTTTTGTTCTAAAATTCTTTGAACAAAAACACACTGTTTTATGTCTGCTCTCCCTTGTACAATGTCTTCAGCAAAGGATTGACAAGAAGGAGTTCCACATATTCCACAGTCCACTTGGGGCAATACATTGGTAATTTCGTACATCCTTTTCATTTTGCTCATGGCTTCCACTACATTATCATCCAATTTCATAATGGGACGGGCTAGGATGGGTTGTACTTCGGAGTTTTCTCGAAGATAGTCTATCATTTCAAAAAACTCTTTTTCTGTTTTAGGTTTGTTTTTATGTTCTACAGTTTCGCAATAAGTGGCTCTTTTTCTAAGTTTTTCAGCCGTCAAAAAGCGGTTCCCTTGACATAAAATTCCGCCGGCACAGCTTTCATCACAGGCTCTAAGTTCAAGAAAATCGATTCCGTCTAATTCGTCATTTTCAACTTTTTCTAAAAATTCAAGTACATTTGATATTTCATCAATCGCTAGCGATCGAATGTTTGAAAAGATACTCGATTCACCGGTGGTTAAACTCCAGCAAATAGATTGTTTGCTAAGTGGTTTTTTGGTAGGTTTGTTTTTAGAAGAGATTCCATTTTTTATAATTCGGAATGATTTATTAAACATGTAATTCATGTTTAAAGCACCATCAATAGTCGATTTTTCTTCACCAACGGGGCTTTTGATAGCCACAATTTTGGCAGCGCAGGGCGTAACATAGAATACTCCAATTTTATCGGGTTCAACACCTTGGTCCAATAACTTTTTTCGGGCATATAGTGCCGTGTAGTCCAAAGGGGCTTTGTGCAAAAGTAGATTGGGAATTAGAGTGGGAAATTTTACTTGAATAAGTCGTACTACAGATGGACAAAAAGTAGAAATAAAGGGACGTGCGTGCTCTTTTTGTAAATACTTTTCATATTCTTCTACTACAAAATCAACACTGTGTTCTACCTCATAAACCTCGGAAAATCCTAAATCATAAAAAGATTGAATTATTTCGGCATGGGTTATATTGTCTGGAAATTGACCCGAGAAAACCGATGGAACTAGAGCAATAGGATATTCGTAATTTGAAATTTCTTCCAGACTATTTTGGTCTACCGTAATAGCACCAACTGGACAAACTCTATAACATTCTCCGCAATCTACGCAACGTTCATCAATGAGTTTGGCTTTGCCATTTTTTACACGGATGGCTTCGGTTGGGCAAGCAGTCATGCAGTGAGAGCATCCAATGCAGATGTCCTTTCTAAATGTTAGTGCATGATTAAAATAGTGTTGTTCCATTGCTTGCTATTTTGGTTCAAAAAAGTTCGTAAATTCAAGCATAGTGCCCACACCTACAGTGCTTTCTAAGTTTAATTCATCGGTGTTGTTTTTGATGTTAGGTAAGCCCATTCCTGCTCCAAATCCCATTTCGCGAACCGCTGGAGAGGCTGTAGAGTATCCTTGTTGCATCGCTAAGTCGATGTCTGCTATTCCGGTTCCTTTATCGGTTAGTTTAATTTTGATTTTATCTGGAAAAATATTTACGTTGACAACTCCACTGTATGCATGAGCTACAATATTCACTTCTGCCTCATAAAGTGCAACAACCGTTCTGCGTATAATCATTCCATCGATGTTTAGTTGTTTCAATGTCTTTTTTACTAAACTTGAAATCATTCCCGCATTTGAAAAGTCACCTCCATTTATTTCAAAACTAAACTCCATCATTATAAACCTCTTATTCTTTAATAAATTGGACTTAATCCAGCATTAAACAACAAGCCTGAGGTGCGAAACAGAGTATACGGCGTTTCAATTATAACGATATCTGATTCTTCTGCTAACCGTACCATTTCGCAACTGGCATTTTTATTTCTTACTAAAATTACACAATGAATGTTCGACATTTCAGCGGTTCTAATTGCTTGGATATTGGCAAGACCAGTAATTAGCAAAACATTATCTTCCGTAATTGTCAAAACATCACTCATTAAATCTGATGCAAAAGCAAGTTCTATATCATGATCAAGTAAATGAGCCCCACAAACTACTTTTCCCGAAAGTATATCCTTAAACTCGCTGATTTTCATTTTTTTACCCGTTTTATTATTCTTTGTTTTTTAATTCACAGAGCAAATATAAAGCTTATTTTGTTAATAGAATAACAAGGACAATGACTGTGGTTAATTTATTATGATTCTAAATAGATTGTCTAAGAATCAAGTTGTTACGCCCGAATTCGTTAATATACAGTAAAGCAGAATGAGTTCTAAATAGGGCGTTGAAATTGAACATATTAGACAAGTTAAACATAATGTTAGTAGTGCATATGTTAAACAATAATTATTTAATTTGAAGTGTGCGTTTGTGACTTACAAATATAATTAAGCAGACAATGGGGAAAATTGCAAAAGTTAAAAAAGATAGTTTCAACCCGAAAATATTTGAGATTAAACCCATTAAAATGGTGCCACCAGCAATACCAATATCGAGTGCTGTCAGAAAGATGGAATTGGCAGTGCCTCTTTTTTCTTTGGGCAAAACTTGATTGATTACCAATTGAAGTATCAGAAAGGAAATTCCATACCCAATGCCTATTATGACAGAAGAAAAGGCTAAAAAGAATGGGTGATTGAAAAATACAAATATTGGTAAGCCTATGGCAATAGATGAAAATGAAAAAATAAGCAATTCAAAATATCCTCTTTTGTCAAAAATTTTACCAGCGAAAAGTCTGGAAATAGTTAACCCAACCGCAAGAGATAAGAAAAATATATAACTTTTTCCTGGAATTATTTCTAGGCAAAACAGAGATGCAAAGTTGAGTAAAGCTCCATAAGGAATCATGATTAGTATTAAAAGTATGGCATAGCGGTATGTTTGTGGTGCTATAAAGTCATTAATCAATTTCAAAGAAAAGGCTCTTTTTCGCTCGTTTTTAGGAAAATCAATTATTAAGATTGTTCCAATGCCACTAAAGGCTAAAATTCCAGCGGCGATAAATAAAATTCCAAAATTGCCAATATTCAACACAAAAGAAGCGATAAATGGTCCAATCGCCATAGCAAGCGTAAAAGCCAATCCGTAAAAGCCCATGCCTTCCCCTTTTTTCTCTTTGGGAAGCAAATCCATTGCCAAAGTGTTTCCAGCAGTGGTTAGAATTCCCCATGAAACGCCATGAAGGATTCGTAAGGAAACAAGAGGGATGTAGGAGACCGTAATTGCGTATGCAGGAAATAATATTGCAAAAAGCGTTAATGCACTTAAGTAAATTGTTTTTCGGCCGTAGGTGTCAATTAATGGGCCTACAAAAGGGCGAACCAATACGGCTGTAAAAATGTATGCCGACAAAATAATGCCGGCATCCGATTTTGAGAAATGAATTTCATCTACTAAATAAACGGGCAAAACTGTAATTAAGAAATAGAAAGAGATACTCAGTAAGAAGTTTCCCAGTACCAACAAAATAAAATTTGTGGTCCATACTTTATTTGTCACCAGAGTAATTTATTTTATATTTTTTAATTTTTTCTGCTCATCTTCCAATACCTTCTTGAGTCCCTGGGCATTTTTTTCATTTTTCTTTAGTTTATTTTCAATGTTTTCTTTGCTCTTTTGCAATGATTTTTCCTCTTTTACAAGTTTGTCATATTTCTTTTGGGTCTTGTCAATCACTTTTTGCTGTGTTTTGGACTGTTCAGCTATGTATGCTTTTTTAGCTTTTTGGTCGATGCTATTAAAAACAGAAGTAAATTTAGAATAAATACCGCCTTCAGAATGACTGATAAAATTTTCATATCCCTTAGACACCGCAAAAGTTACTTTGGATTTTTGTTTTTTTCCATCAATTTTTACATAATAATCCATTACTTCACTTGAGATTTTTCCAAATGTTATTTTTTCATACATAAGAATTCCCTTTTTTTTGGATGGCTTTTTTAACCCTTCTTCAGCAAGATATTCCACCACCACATTTTCCATTATTGATTTGGGAATATTAAATTCGGCAGAAATTGCATCTCGCTTCTCTTTGAGAATTTTCACGTTATCGTTCTTTATTGTCTGAGCATAAATTTGTGAGCTCAGAAGGAAAAGAACCATGGTAAAACCGATAAATAAAAAAGATTTTTTCATAAATATTATTTTACTAATGAAACACAAATTTATGTAAATAGTTCAAAAAAACAAAAAGAATATACGTATTGTTGATATGTTTTTAGAAATTCTAAATTTTTTTCAAACACAAGGGAATAGTTTTGTAACTTTGCCAAAAATATTGATATGAAGCGAAAAGACATAATGTACGGTGTACGTCCCATCATAGAAGCACTCGAAACAGGGAAAGAGATGGAAAAAATCATGGTTCAAAGAGGCGCAGGAAGCGAAGGAATAAAACACATTATGACATTGTCTCGAAAAAGAGATATTCAAATTCAGATTGTACCATTCGAGAAGTTGCAGAAAATCACCACCGCCAATCACCAAGGCGTTATTGCTTTTGTATCAGCCATTGAATATGAAGATATTTTTAATCTCATACCCGGACTTTTTGAAAGTGGTGAAACGCCATTTATTTTGGTTTTAGATAGAATTACTGATGTTCGTAACTTTGGTGCCATTTGTCGTACGGCCGAATGTGCTGGCGTACATGCCGTTGTTATTCCTGCTCAAAATGCAGCACAAATCAACGAAGATGCCATCAAAACTTCTGCCGGTGCCATTAGCCGAATTCCCATTTGTCGTCATAAGGATCTCAAAGAAGTTTTGCAGTTTTTGCAAGAGAGTGGAATTTCTATTTTTGGTTTGACCGAAAAAGCAAAAACAGCATACCACAGCCCTGATTTTACAATTCCAATGGCCGTTGTCCTTGGCAATGAAGGGGAGGGGATTTCACGCGAATATTTCCATTTTTTCACGGATTCATTAGCCATTCCAATGGTGGGCGAAATCCAATCTTTAAACGTTTCTGTTGCCAATGGTATTTTGCTTTTCGAGGTGCTTCGTCAACGTACAAAATAAAGTTTTATGGTAAAAGTGGGTGTTCTTTCCGATACGCACGGCGTATTGCTTGAAAGTGTCGAACGTTTTTTTGAAAAATGTGATTATATCATTCATGCTGGCGATGTTGGCAATATTGAGATTTTGGATGCCTTGTCCAAAAAAGCAAAACTTTTTGCTGTTTATGGAAACATTGATGGCACTGAGGTGCGTTCTCAATATCCAGAACATCAGAGTTTTATGATTGAAGATGCGCTGATATTATTGATGCATATTGGGGGGTATCCGCCAAAATATAATGCAAATTCGAAATTGTTGATTGAAAAATATAAGCCCGACCTATTTATCACCGGACATTCTCACATATTAAGAGTTATGTATGAGAAAAAATATCAGCATTTATACATTAATCCCGGAGCCGCTGGAAAATTTGGTTTTCATACCAAAATTACGGCGGTGCGATTTGATATTCAGGGCAAACGATTTGAAAATCTAGAAGTTTTGGATATTGTAAAATAAAATGTGATTAATTTGAAGGAACCAAAAATTTTAATTGCTCAAAAGCAATTTCAACTTGATAACTTCCTTCTTCCAACATTTCACCTTCCACTTCGCCTAAAACTCTGCCCAATGGAATTATATTGCATTTTTTAGTCCGTATATGAAAAACTTTGGGGTGCAATAAGTGTTTTCCTGAAAATAATTTGGGGACTTGTGTAATTAAAGACCACCGTGACATTTTGCAAATAAATACAAAATCTAAAAAGCCATCCTGAAAGTTGGCCATTGGAACCTGTTTCATTCCATTTCCATTGTATTTACAAATGCCGGCTGCCACCGAAAAAACATTCGCTTTTGAAGTCAATCCGTCATGTTCGATAATGCATTCAACAGAATGATGAGTGAATAAAGTAGCGAGTACATTTTTTATATAAATAAATTTATTTCCAATTCTGTATTTCCTCGATTCATAAAGTCGATGAATAACTGCTGCATCGAATCCAAAGCCCGCTATATTTATAAAAAAACGAGATATTGTTTCATGATTTTTAATGGAATGAACAATTCCGACATCGTGTTCAACTACTTTGCCATTTAATAACATTGCTCGGATGCTTTTTGCGTTGGGTTGTAGTTGATGTGTTTTAGCCCAATCATTTCCTGTTCCCGATGGAACCACACAAACAAGAATTTGAGATGCCAATTTTGGCTCTTTCATAACGCCATTTACAACTTCATTTAAAGTACCATCTCCGCCAACAACCAATATATGCCTTCCTCCTTTTTTTACAATTGATTCTGCAATATCAATTGCATTTTCTCTTTTTGTGGTAACCCATTCAATAAACTCAAATCCATCTTTCATTAATTCTTTGGCAATTTGATTCCAAAAATGAATTCTTTTACCATTTAATGCTACTGGATTGAGAATGACATGCCAAAAACGATTGCTTTGTTCCATCTTTTAATTAAAAAAAATAATTATTGTACATCGTAAATCATCTTTATCATATAAAAAACATTGGCTCTGCTTCTGCCTCTTTTCTGTGTATTTCG
>JAQUHH010000005.1:0-8185 GCA_028683685.1 Bacteroidales bacterium | reverse complement strand
ATGACATGCCAAAAACGATTGCTTTGTTCCATCTTTTAATTAAAAAAAATAATTATTGTACATCGTAAATCATCTTTATCATATAAAAAACATTGGCTCTGCTTCTGCCTCTTTTCTGTGTATTTCGGATGGTTTGATAGCCATATGACAGAAAATATTGGTCATACCAGTAGACAATATCCGTTTTTTGATTTTCCAATACAAAATCAGAAGAGGATATGTTTTCGACCTTTGAATATTCTAAGTTTTGCAATACATTATGTCCTTCGACAATCATGGTGACAATTTCGCCATTGTAGTTATAGGCCATTAATAAGTCTGTAGAATCTAAAAAGAACGTAATTCTGGGATTTAGTTGGTAGCTTAAAATATTGTTTAAAGCAAAATTATTGTCCCAAAGCAAATCTCCATTTGGCGTTAGTCCGCAAACGATGCCGTTGGTATATCTATACCCATCAAAAACAGTTCTATTGTTAGGAAAGGGCCTCCCATAATAATCGTAGGAAAGATTTTCTTCGGTTCGATACTCAGCGAAATAAGCTTCATTTACAAAAACAACGATTGAATCAAAAAGCAATGGTGGTTGAGAAATGAGTTTTAAGTTAAGTGAATATCCAGGTTGAGAGTCATCGTCATTATCTCCCATTCGTTTTTGAACTTTTCGTAAATCTTGTTCTGTAATATATTTGTAAATATTTTCGAATCGGGAAAAATTGTAATATTTTCTATTTACAATTTGAGTTTGATGGACTGCAATGGCGAATATCCCTGTATTAGAAATTTCGGGAGAAGAAAAAACACCCGATTTGTCGGAAGAGTTTACGTAATTTCCAATGATCAGAAGACTGTCTTCTCCTGTTTTTACCAGATTTGCGGTATTTATAAAAAACCGACTGTCTTCAGGGATAAGCAATTCGTTTATTACGATTCCAGAAGTGTCTAAATATTTTAATTCAAGTTGATTGGTGCGTTTTGAAACAGTACTTAATATCCCAAACAAAACGCCCTCAGGGTATAATGGATTTTGTGTAATAAATGGAATTCTGAGTTCTTTAATATCTGTTGGAGTAAAGTTTCGTATAACTTTGGAAGTGTTGTTTAGTTGATACAATACTTCTCTATCTCTAGATAAAAGCGAAAAATAGGAGTATTCATCACCAATCATCAGGTGATTTGGAAATGTATTTTCTGGTATCTCAATGGTATATGCAAAAGAGCTGGTATCTTGAATATTAATTTGAACCAATTGGTTTGGAAATTCAATTTTTCGTTTCCCTTGATAATTGAAAATAACGCCTATATTTATCGAATCAGAATAGGCTTTAACAGGTTCAAGTTCACGATGTAAATAGAAATCTTTTTTCCAAGTTCGTTTGAAATAAACATCAAAATGAACAAATGACCACTTGGCTGTATTTCGGGATATAATATCAGATTCATAATATACAATGACTCCTTTTTCGCCCAATGTGATGACCTCATACGGAAAAATGTTTTCTGGTGCATCCAGTTCAAGTCTAAAAGGGGTATTCCCAGATTGAGCGTATGCTGTTGTTGCCATTACCCAGAAAAATAATATTTGAATCACGTGCCGCATTGGTGGAAATTATTAAGTGTCCAAAGATACAAATATTATTAAAAAAATGATGTTTTTGAGTTTTAAAAAGTGCAGGTGAAAAAACGTTCTGTTTTGGCAATATTAAAAAAACAAGACCGTTGCTCAAATAACAACGGTCTTGAATAGATAAGTCATAACAGAAATTATCTTACGATTAGTTTTTGGCTTGAAGTTTCGCCATTTTCAAATTGAAGGCTTACAAAATAAATACCTTTATTGTATTTTGAGGTATTAATTTGAGTTAATCCGTTAATGTTATTCATTTCCAATACTTTTTGTCCCAATAAATTTGTGATGGTTAAAAGTGCTGGTTTGTCTGTTTCAATATTTACAATGCTTATTGCTGGATTTGGATATATACGAACAGAAGATGAGTTATAATCTTCTACTCCAACAGCTAAATTAATATCACTTGAAGAGCGAGCAGTAATGTTATACATGCCATATGCAAGATGAACAATACCTGTAATTGTACCTGTTCCTACAGGAATTACTGTGTTGATATAATTTGCATCATAAAACTGAGTACGGAATGTTGAATCCAATGTTCCTGCTTGATTTAAGCGATATTTTTTATTGACTGCAAATTTTAAAGTGCCGTTTGCATCTTGAAATTTAACATTTTCAATTCTAATTAATTTTGCTTGATGATTTTTAAACGTTGCGGTATCTTGCAATTGAGCAATGGTAAATATTTCTGGAGTAATAATGTTTGCATATGAAGTAGCAGGACCTGGGTCAGCCACTGGGATAAATTGAAGCATGCCAAAATAATCGCTTAGTTTTCCTGAAATATTGCTAATTCCATCAGCAATATCATATGCAGTAGTAATGAGACCACTATTGTCATCAATTAAAATTGCAGCGGTAGCATCTTGGATGAATTTTTGTTTACGGTGAGTTTGTTGAAATGTCAAAATAGCTTCTGAAGATAAAGTATAAACCGTAGAATTATCGGCAACTTGTTGACGTAGTTGAGCGATGCTTGTAATGTCATTAGAGGTGGCAAAAGTGTAAACGCCTTCTGAAACACTGCTGTTATCTAAGCCAGCTTTTACTGCAATGGCTTTAATAGTAGTATTTGCTGAAATATTAACTGCAGCAGTATATACTGTAGAAGCTGTAGTAGGAGTAGAACCATCTAGAGTATAATATACAGTAGATCCGCTGGTTGGAGATGCCATTGTAACATCAATTGCAGAGTAGTATGTGCCAGGAGCAGGTGTGAAAATTGGAGGAGCAGTAGTTGTTGGGGCTCCAGCAGTCCATGTTAATTCAACATCATCAATCGCTGAAGATGCTCTGTTTGTTCCTGAAGGACCAGCAGCCGCTGTTAAAGTAGTAATTCTAATCCAAACAGGACCACTCATGTTGTCAAGTGAAATTCCAAAATTAACAGTAACATCTGTGTTTGAGAATGTATTAGCACCTGTTGTAATGACAGCAGGGCCAGTTGCAATTGGAGTAAATACTGTTGGTGTAGCACCAATACCATAATCGACAACCCAAGTTGTGGTACGTGCAGACGATGTATCAAGTGATTGAAGTTTGAAAGTCATTGCAAAGCTATTTCTATCTAAAGTGTTAGCAATTTGCATTACAAAAGCACCACCAGGATTTCCAAAACTACTTGATTGTCTTATACCAAGAGCTCTATCAGAACTAGCATTTTGAGCTGTTGCATCTGACCCAACTGTAAGTCCATCTGCAGAAGCAAAGTTTTTAAACGCTCCTTGTGTGTCAGTCCACGCTTTTGCAGCAACAGCAAAAGTAGCTTCGGCTCCTAATGTGGTGGCAGTTGCATCAGTACGTGCAGACCAACCGCTGGGTAAAGCGGTTCCAATGCCGTCAAAATTTTGAGAATAGGATGTTCCCGTTAGCACAATTTGTGCATTAGCAAAGTATCCAAAAGAGAATAATGCCAATAATAAAAATGTAATTTTTTTCATGTTTTAAAGTTTTATTTTGCAAATATATAATGTTCTATGCAGAAACAAAGTTAAAAAAACTTTTATTTCATACATTAAAGAATATACAATAAACAATAACCTAAGTAAAGAGTTCAATTGCGGAAAATATTTTGCTCTATTTCTTTAATTTATTTTTTAATATTTGAGTCTTTTCTTTCCAAATATTTGCATTTTCCATTTGATTCAGGTTTTCATATGTTAAAGCCATAAATTCATGTGCTTTTAAATTTTGTGGATCATAAACGATACAGGTTTGAAAAGCTGTAATTGCTTCTTCAAAGCGGCCCATTGCACCATAAGTACTTCCCAAATTAAACCAACCATCTGCATATCTGGGGTCAATTTCGACAGATTTTTGATATAATTCAAAGGCTTTTTGATAATTGCCTTTTTCAAAATATAAAATTCCTAAATTGCTATGAGTTACTGCTTTATTAGGGTTTAAAAGAAGTGCTTGTTCGTAATTATAAAGTGCCTTTTCTTTGTCGCCCAAACGGAACCAAGCCAATCCCAGCTGTTCGTAGCAGTCGGGATAGCTAGGGTGGATTTTTAAACCGGCATCAAATTGCTCAATAGCTTGTTTCATCATGATATTTTGTTGGTTGAGGTCTTCCAATTCTAATGCTTTGTCGCGAACTGCCAATCCCCACCATAAACGCAAATGTGCACTTTTAGGTGCTTTTTTTACATCTGTTCCAAACAAAGTATATTGGTCTTTCCATTCTGCTGCCCGATTTACTGTAATAATGCTGAAAATAAAGAGAATTAAAATCATGGAATATTTAGCAAAAGAAGGAAATATTCTTTTCTCAGAATCTTTTGATTTTGTTTTTTGTGATGAAATCTGAGCTATGATAATAACGATTGCAATACAAAATCCGAGGGATGGAAGAAATAAAAAACGTTCTGCAAAAGCCGCTCCAATGGTAAATATTATATTGCTGTATAGGGAAATACCAAATAAGAAGAAGAGAATACCAAAAACCAATAATGATTTTTTATTGAAGTTTTTTAGAACAATAATAGCTAAACTAATATAAATCAATAATGAAATGATAAAACTGAAATCTGAAAGTGCGACAAAATTTAGATGTTGATAGCCGTAATCAGAAATGAGTGGGTAGGGGATGAAAAGGATTAAAATATATTTACCCAATAAACTTATAGCTGTTGCAAATTGTGATGCAAAATTTGGGGAAACGGCCAAGAAATTATCCACCACAGAAGTGGGGGCTTCAATTCCATGAATTGAAATAATCCGATGACGAATGTAAATGTATAAAAAGGCAGGAATAAGCATTAGTGAAGCGTAAATTATTTGCTTTTTAAATGTTTTTTTGCTTATGTACCATGCTATTAAAAAATAAATTGGGATCATTGTAATAACACCTTCTTTGGATATAAATGAAAGAAAATATGCGACTAAAGAAATTCCTAGGTAAATCCAGTTTTCTTTTTTAATAAAATGAATAAAAGTTATGAAACTAATCATTAGAAAGAAAAAGGACATAATTTCATCTCTGCTTTTAATGTTTGCAACAACTTCCGTATGTATAGGATGTGCTGCAAAAAGCAAGCTGATGAAAAAAGGGAATAAGATGGAATATGGAGGCATCAAGCGTTTTAAAAAATAAAATAATAAAACGCACGACAAGGCATAAAAAAGCACATTAATAAAGTGATTTAAACTAGGGTTTTCGGGTGAAATATGCCATTCAATTGCATACATTATTAATGGCAAAGGACGGTATAGTCCATCTGTGAGATGTCCTACTCCAAATCGATATGTGGTTTTTAGTATGGTTGGAATGCCTTCTAGTCCGCTTTTTATTATCCAATTGTCCTTTAATGCTCCAAAATCATCCAGAACATATCCGTGATTTAAAGTGTTGGAATACAATAAAAAAGCAAAAGCAAAGAGGATAATTGAAAACCATTTTTCCATTATCCTCGGTTTGTTTTCAATCGTAACAGCCGAATTGTTTGGCGTTTTTTTATGTTTTATTTTATGAGTATTCCCCATGAATTAATTTAATCGATATAAAATCCCAAATGACTGGTTTGGGTACTATATTTTAATGAATCTACGGCTCTTTTGCTAATCATAATTTTAGGATATCGGTGATGAAAGCGACAAGAAACCAGTCCTAAACCATTTGAAACATTAGTATAGGAAGGACGTTCTTCTACGATTCCTAAAGAGGGTGAATTAACTTCGTTGTATCGAACTAGTTCTTCTCCAGCAACAATAATTACGATGGATGAAGTGTCGTCGTATCGAATTACATCCGGATTGTAAGCAATGTTTTGAGAAACTGCGGTTAAAAAAGCATTTCCAGATAATGATAAATCAAAAAAGTCATTAAATTTTAAATTTTTAGTATTTACCAATCGAGTTACAATGGGTCCCTTTTTGGTAATTTGACCACTTAAACGGTCTTTTTCTAGATATCTAAATTCCAATAATAATTCCAACTGGGCTGCATTATTGGGAACTTCTAATCGAAACGTAGAGAAGGGGTTGAAAATAGGTACCGCTGAACCAACATTGGCAGCTATCCATTTATAAGGATTTGAATTTAGGGGAGCATTAATTAGGGGAGTTGTTGCTGTTGTTTTTTTTCCAGTATATTTGTTTTGAATAACAACTTGATACATTTGTTCATTGTTTAGCATGGGTTGGCCAGGCTTAGATTGATATAAAACCTGATACGGATTGGAGAAAAATCCAGGAGATTTAGGAATTGATGTAGTGGTGTCAAAATCAATGCGTTGATAGAAAGTGCTTCCTTCAGTTTGAACTGTTTCTATATAAACTTCTATTGAATCGTAATAATAAATATTTTCAGGATTCCCAGCAGCAATAAGTGTATTTTCTTCTGTTAAAAAAGCTTTGTATATTTTTAAATATTGAATCGTATCCGCATGATTTAGTAAACCATAAACAATGGTTGTTTCACGTAACTCACCATTAATATCCAATTCATTGTTGCAAGAAAAGAAAAACAATAATGAAAGAAACAGAACTATATTTTTTTTCATATTTTAAAACTAAAAATTTCCAATGTTTTACAGATGTCAAAAATAAACATTTTTTTTTGCTTATTATTATTATAGGTACTGTTTTCTTGTATTTATTTTGTAATCCTTTAAAACAGTGTTAATTTACTGTGTTTACTTACGAGTCACTGCAAGAAAATTGTGTGTTTTATGATTCGATAGGCTTATCACGAGTATGAAAACGTCAAATTTTAGGTGTTATAATGGCGGTGTCGAAATACTTTCGCAGCAACGAATTTAAAGAGTCCCGGTTTAAATTTTGTATGTTTTCATTTTCTTGCTCCCTTCAGGGCTATTCCCATACTTTTCTTTTCAATTATGCCATTAAAATTAATTTATTTTTTGTATTAAATAGTTTTCTGCAAACCTACGAGGGCAAGGGGTAAACAAGGAAATGAAAACGAACAAAATGTTTATCGGGATAACTTAAATTCGTTGCAAGAGCAACGAAAAAGTTGGCGTTTTAGCTTCGCTGCGGTGCACTGCGTTGCACTGAGCCCGTCGAAGTGAACCCGTCGAAGTGAGCTCGTAATCTCGGTTCTTGCTGACACTAACTATAAAAAAACAATGTTTTTGAATTTAAACTTTTTGATTTTACTAAACAAAAGAGATTTTTTATTTGGGAGAATATTAATTTTGCACAATTAGGAGGATAAAGTGTGATTTTTTGCCAATATAAAACTAAAAAAGAGTCCAATATTGGACTCTTTTTTAGTTTTATATTGTTAGGTTTAGTTTTTTACCTCTTCGTAATCAACATCCGTTACATTATCATCTGGATTTTGTTGTGCGTCGCCATCTTGAGGTTGAGCTTGAGCTTGACCTGCATCTGTATTTTTGTACATGTCTTCTGAAGCAGCATGCCATGCTGCATTAAGTTCAGTTGATGCAGTTTCTATTGCTGCAAAATCTTTATTTTGATGAGCTATTTTTAGTTTTTCTTTGGCTGCTTCAATAATCTCTTTTTTCTCCGCTGGAATTTTTTCACCATACTCTTTTAATTGTTTGTCTGTGGAAAAAACTAAAGCATCTGCTTCATTTAATTTGTCGATTTCTTCTTTTTGTTTGCGGTCTGTTTCTGCATTCGCTTCGGCTTCGGCTTTCATTTTTTGGATTTCTTCGTCAGATAGTCCAGAAGAAGCTTCAATTCGAATGTTTTGTTCTTTGCCTGTGGCTTTGTCTTTGGCAGTTACATTTAAAATACCATTTGCGTCAATATCGAATATAACTTCAACTTGAGGAACGCCTCTTGGGGCTGATGGAATACCATCTAAGTGGAAACGGCCAATGCTTTTGTTGTGAGTAGCCATAGGACGTTCCCCTTGTAAAATGTGAATTTCCACACTTGTTTGATTATCAGCAGCAGTTGAAAATGTTTCTGATTTTTTGGAAGGAATGGTTGTATTTGATTCAATAAGCTTGGTCATTACACCGCCCAATGTTTCAATTCCCAATGAAAGAGGGGTAACGTCCAAAAGAAGTACGTCTTTTACTTCACCCGTTAAAACACCGCCTTGAATGGCAGCTCCAATGGCAA
>JAQUHH010000172.1 GCA_028683685.1 Bacteroidales bacterium | reverse complement strand
AAAGTTGAAGATATTATGGATATTATGGAGTATGGAATTTTACGCACTCCTGGACTTGTTATTGATGATGAAGTAGTGGCTTCAGGTAGAATGCTTTCGATAAATGAAATCAAAGAATTAATAAACAAAAAAATATAATCGTATGAAAATTCACCATCCAATTTTTGTGTTTTTAGTCGCATTTTCTTTGGTGTCTTGTCAACCAAAAGAGACTGAAACAAATTCTGAAAATAAAGTCAAAGTATCGCAAGAGATATCGGAAATATCACTCCTCTATTTTCATGGCGATAGACGTTGTCCCACTTGTATATCAGTGGGAGAAGTGGCTGAACAAACTTATTTTGAGAATTTCTCAGATAATAAAAAAGTTCAATTTTTGGAAATAAATATCGATTTACAAGAGAATGAAGCCATTGCCGAAAAATATGAAATTGCTGGCTCTGCTTTATTATTGGATATTCATGGGAAAGTGGAAGATATTACAAGCTTCGCTTTCCAAAATGCCAAATCTAATCCCGAACTTCTGAAAAATAAAATTATTGAACTCGTAAAGAGCGGTCTTTAAAAATAGAGTAGATGGATTTTTTACAAAACATAGCCAACCACTCCGAATATGGAATTTTAATTGCTCTAGTTCTCGGATTAATGACAGCCATTAGTCCTTGTCCACTGGCTACGAATATCACTGCTATTGGTTTTATTAGTAAGAATTTGGAGAACAAAAAACGTGTTTTTTTGAGTGGGATTTTTTACACTTTGGGGCGTGTTTTTTCATATACGACCATCGGTGTGATTTTGTATTTTGGAGCGAGTCAATTTCAAATACAAAAACTTTTTCAAGTTTGGGGCGAAAGAATATTGGGACCTGTTTTAATTGTAATCGGATTGTTTATGTTGGATATTATTAAAATTAAAATTCCTGGATTTAATTTTTCTGACAAAATGAGCAAACAAAAAGGGCAATCATATTGGAGTAGTTTTCTTTTGGGTGTAGTATTTGCTTTAGCATTTTGTCCATACAGTGGTATTTTATATTTTGGAGGCTTAATTCCTTTAACAATAGCGAGTTCTCAAGGTTTGTTTTTGCCCGTAATCTTTGCATTTGCCACGGGACTTCCAGTTATTATTTTTGCATGGCTTATTGCTTTCACTCTTGGAAGTGTTGGTACTTTATACAATAATATTAAAATTTTTGAAAAATGGTTTAGACGCATTGTCTCCATTTTATTTATTGTATCTGGAATTTATTATGTACTCATTTTCTTCTTTTAATTTATTTAACGAATAGAAATGTATTATGGACTGGAAAAAAGAATTTAAAATTTTAGGATGGATTTCAGCAATTTTTCTTTTTGTATTTTTTATGCCAATAGAAAATTTTGAATTTCGTCAAGCCATTGATGCAAGTTTGGATTTGGCTCGTTGGTATGCTCAAGAGCATGTAATACTTTGTTTGTTGCCTGCTTTTTTCATTGCTGGAACCATTTCGATTTTTGTAAGTCAGGCGGCTGTTTTGAAATATTTTGGAGCCAATGCAAAAAAATGGTTGGCTTATACTATTGCATCTGTTTCGGGTAGTATTTTAGCTGTTTGTTCGTGCACTATTTTACCTCTTTTTTCAAGTATTCATAAACGCGGAGCTGGTTTGGGACCCGCTGTTACATTTTTGTATTCAGGGCCGGCAATTAATATTTTAGCCATTATTCTAACCGCTCGAATTCTTGGTTGGGAAATGGGTTTGGCACGTACCATTGGAGCTATTGTTTTTAGTGTTTTAATTGGTTTGACCATGGCATTTATTTATCGTACCGAGGAACGAGATAAGGCGAAAGAACAAAGAAATTTTAAATCTCCTCCCGAAAAAAGACCGCTTTGGCAAACAGCTACTCATTTTTTTATTCTCGTTGCAATATTGGTTTTAGCTAATTGGGGAAAACCAGCAAGCGACGATAGCAGTAGTTTCTGGTTCTATTTGTGGTCCTACAAATGGTACATTACTTCTATATTTAGTATTGGATTAATGTTTTCACTTATTTATTTTTTAAATATTAAATGGTTTAAGGTTCTTTTAGCAGCCATTCCTGTTGTTGTAATTTCTTTGCTTACTGCAAATCCATTAATTGCGGTTCTTGTTGGAATAGCTGGACTTGCCACCATTACTATTTGGGACGGAGGAGAAAATCAGGAATGGACTTATTCCAGTTGGGATTTTGCCAAACAAATTATTCCACTTTTAGGAATTGGGGTAATCATCGCTGGCTTTTTATTAGGATCTACTCATGATAATGTTTCGATTCCTGGCGTAATTCCAAATGAATGGATATCTGTTTTTGTGGGAGGAAACTCACTAATGTCGAATCTTTTTGCCTCTGTTTTAGGAGCTTTTATGTATTTTGCCACTTTAACGGAAGTTCCCATCATTCAAGGTTTGCTAAACAGTGGAATGGGGCAGGGGCCTGCTTTGTCGTTGTTGCTTGCCGGGCCGGCATTATCCCTTCCTAACATGTTGGTAATTAGAAGTGTAATGGGAGCTAAAAAAACCTTGGTTTTTATCCTACTCGTTATTGTTTTTTCAACTTTGGGAGGAATGATTTTCGGAAATATAGTTTGATTCAATTACGAATTACGAATTAAAAATTACGAATCAATTACGAAAATCCATTATCCAAAGCCAATTACGGAACACAGATTACAATTTCTGCCGTGAGGACTTTCCCCTTTCAACGTTCAACTTTCCCCTTTCCCCTTTTACCTTTCAACTTTCAACTTTTACCTTTCCCCTTTCCCCTTTCTGCTTTATATAAAAACGACAGACCCAGTCCGATAAACAAAAGCACACTTCCTATTGCAAAAGCATATAGTCCTGCTGTTTGTGGATAATTATCTTTCATAAATGCAACAATTTGAGGTCCAATGATTCCACCGACGCCCCAAGCTGTGAGTACGGCTCCATACAAAGTAGGCATGAGTTTCGACCCATAACTATCGTTGATAAGCGAAGGAATGACTCCAAAGCCGCCGCCGTAACACAAGAGTACGATACAAACAAATACAAAAAACCAAACAGGATGGACCACAAAAATAAGAGCTATAAAAATGAGGGCTTGCAGTGCCAATAAAATTCTGAATGTTGAGATTCGTCCAATTTTATCAGAGATTGTTCCCCAAAAAAATCGCCCTAATCCGTTGAAAATAGCACTAACAGCAATAAGAGTTGCTCCGGCTGCATTTAGAAGATTTATCACTTCTAAATCTCCAAAATCTGTGGTCGAAGGCATGCGCAATTTCAGTAAATCTTGCAGTAGAGGCGATTGAAAGGAGATGAAAATCATGCCAGCCACTACGTTTATCATAAATATGAGCCAAATAATAATAAATGATTTTGAAAAAATAAATTTAAATGGAGATATAGTTTCCGATACAAGAGCCTGGTTGGTTTTCGCTTCCTCTTCCTTTTTAGGAGGAAGTTTCATAAATGAGGCACAAAAAGGAAGCACCACAATTAAGGTGAGACCAATGTACAAGAAAGTCTTGCTCAAGCTTTCATTGCTTAAATGCAAGAAAAGAGGAGCCAGAAATTTTGACATTACCAACGCCCCTAGCCCAAATCCCATAACAACCATTCCTGTCGCCAATCCTTGGTTTTTTGTAAACCATTTTGATACCGTAGCTACTGGCGTAACGTAAACCAGCCCTAAGCCTGTTCCGCCCAAAATCCCAAAAGCGAGGTACAATAGCCATAAAACATTTGCCGAAAGGGCATAGCTTGAAATAATGTATCCCAAAGCATAAAAGACACTTCCTATAATGGCTAGTTTTCGAGGACCATATTTGTCTATTTTTGTTCCTCCCCATGCTGCACTTAAACCCAACATGAAAATAGAAATACTAAATGTCCATGCCACTTCTGTATTCGACCAAGCTGATAATTTTGTGATGGGAATCTGAAAAAAGCTCCACGCATATACTGTTCCCAAACTTAAATGGGTGAGTGTTCCCATAATAGCGATGAACCACTTTTGATCAATCTGTATTCTTTTCATATTTTTCAATGTGTAATATAATTTTAATAATCGTTGAATAACTTGAAAACAAATATAGACAAAAAAAGAAAATCTCTTACGAATTAGTTGTGAATTAAGGAAATCAATTGCAAATTAGGAGTCTGCGAATCAACGATTCTGTTATTCATCATATCAATAAATGATTATAACGTGCCGTCAGGCACTCCCGAAAAATAAAAACCTTTTTTTTATCTAAATAAACAAAACTTATGAAAGAAATTGCGGAGGACATCAAATTCTTGATTAAATTTACAGATTAATTTATACTTTATGAATTGGATTAAAAAAATATTTATTACGCTTGCCTTTTTATGCATATCATTGTTAATGAGTTTGTTCGCACAGGAAGTTAGGCAATGGTCTTTGGAAGATTGCATCGATTATGCTTTAAAAAACAATATACAGATAAAACAACAGCTTTTAAATGAAGAGCTGAGCCGACAAGATGCTTTGCTAAGCAAAGGTGCCTTTTTGCCCAATTTAAATGGTTTTGCATCCCATTCGTATAATTATGGTCGTACAGTAGATCGTTTCACCAACGAATTTGCTGAATCACAAGTGCAAAGCAACAATTTTTATATCTCTTCTCAAGCCACCCTTTTTAGTGGTTTTAGAATTTATAACAGTTTTCGTCAAACGCAACTTAATCTGCAGGCAAGTGGATATGAAACAGAACGTTACAAAAATGACATTGCCTTAGGTGTTGCCACTGCTTATTTGAATGTTTTGTTTGCAAAATCTTTGTTTGACAATGCAAAATTACAAATTGCCGCTACGGAAATTCAACTAAATAGAACCCGAAAACTGACGGAAGCGGGTGTGTTGTCAGAAATCAATGCCTTAAATATGGAAGCTCAATTTGCTTCGGAAGAATTGACTCTTATTAATGCCGAAAATCAGTTGAGCATGGCTTATTTAAGCTTGGTTCAAATGCTCGATTTAAAAGAAGTGGGCTCTTTTTCGGTGATTGAACCCAATATTCAAATTGGTGGTATTCAGGAACTTCTGTTAACTCCTTTTCAGGTTTACGAAATTTCAATCAAAGAAATGCCCGAAATTCAAGCGGGTGTTTACCGATTAAAAGCAGCTCAAAAAGGACTTCTTGTAGCCCGAAGTGGCTATAGCCCTCAGTTGACAATTCAGGGTTCGATTGGAACGGGATTTTCGGGTGCCAGTAGAGAAATGAATGGTTTTACGCTTCGAGGACTTGATACGATTGGTTTTGTTCCAGCAACCAATGACGTGGTGGTAGCACCGGGTTTTTCATATAATTATGCTACAAAATCATTTGAAGATCAAATTAATGACAATTTAAATCAAACCATTGGTTTTAATCTTTCCATTCCGCTTTTTAATGGATTTCAGGTT
>JAQUHH010000171.1 GCA_028683685.1 Bacteroidales bacterium | reverse complement strand
TTTTAAACTGTCTGTATCAATATCAAAACCGTATCCCGCAAAATAAATATTCGCATGCAAAGCATCATTTTTTGAAAATGTAATAGGCGTGTAATCAACTCCTAACTCATAATTTTTTTCCATATACATAAATTGATTCTTAGCTCCCGCTTTTACCGAAGTCACCACTTCAAAATAAGAGAAACCTTCTTCTCCTAGAAGTGAAACTCGTATCTTTTGAAACTCTTTACGAATGTATTCGGCTGCCATTTTGTCGCCATCCAAGCCAGGTCTTCTCCCCTGCATAGAATCAGAAGTCAATATTGAAATGTGTGTGTTAAGATTTTCCAGTTGTGCCTTTTGTGGATATGCAAAAGAAATATTCAACACTAAAAACACGAACAAAAATAAATGTTTCTTCATCATCAGATTTTTTTTCAAAATTTAATTTCTCTTATCCTGTCCCCAAAAGAGTTTTTCGCGAATGGTTTTTAAAAAAGAGTGTTCGTTTAATTTTACAATTTTAATTTTAAATGGTGCTCTTTTAACGATTAATGGAATGGAAATATCCATTTTATAGCTGTTCGAGTCGACACCTAGCGTATAGTGAGAAGTTCTGCCCGATACTTTGATCGAAAGAAAACTCTCATCGGAAAGAACCAAAGGTCTAACGGTAAGTGTATGAGACGCAATAGGCGTTATAATAAAAGCATTGGATTTGGGCATTAAAATCGGTCCGCCACAACTCAAGGAATAGGCAGTAGAGCCAGTAGGCGTTGAAACAATAATTCCATCTGCCCAATAATTATTTAAAAACTCATCGTTTACATCTACCTTGACCGACAACATAGAAGCGTTTTCACTTCTGCGAATTGTAACATCATTTAGGGCATAAATTGGTTTATCTATAAACGCCTGATCTTGTCGTATTATTTCGAGAACCGCACGCTGATCGAGTTCATAATCATCATCAATAAAGTTTTGCAAAGCCATTTCCAAATCTTCAATTTGGGTATTTGCCAAAAAACCCAATTGTCCATTATTAATTCCTAAAACAGGAATATCGTTATTCGAAGCAAAAGGCAAAGTCCCCAAAAAGGTGCCATCGCCGCCAATTGACAATATACAATCTACATTTTCACATAAATCTTCGTGTGTATTGAAAAGCTTTACGGGCAATGTAATTTTGATTTTCTTTGCAATAATTTTAAACAAGGGTTCGAAAAAATATATTGTTTCAGATTTTTTCTCAAGAGCATCAATTACTTTTTGAAAAACATCAACGGATTGATTTCTTCGGGTATTTCCGTAAATAGCAAACACTTTTTTTTCTTTCATGTTTTTTTAAATTGAAGTCCTTAAATGTACAAAAAATCCCCAATTATTAAATTCAAAATTCCGACTGCATTCAAAACGAAACACCATGTCATAGTAGGTTACAACATCTAAACCAACACCCGAACTATATAAAAAGTTCGATGTTAGAGCTCTTTTTTCAAGCAAAGGATTTCGCTGCCAATCGGGCTTAACATAGGCAAGATCGAAAAATGCGTTTAAATAAACGGTATAATGAATTAAGCTCAATGTTTCCGTTTTTAGAAATGGTATTTTCTTAACTTTTTTTGGAATTATTTGTATTTTAAAATTATTTTTGCTGATAAAAGCTTCTTTAAAAGGAATGCGGTAATTTTCAAAAGCTCTCATTTCGTTGTCATAATTTCCAATTTCTTGTCCAAAATATTCCGTTTTGGCAGCATTTTTGGCAATCACACCATGCAGTCCACTTGCCCAAAAAAGTCGTTTATTTAGAGCTTGATAAAAACGAACGTTCGTTTGAAATGAACTTTGCATGCTTTTTTCTCCCGACAAAAGCCCCAATCCTGTTTGTGTAATAATAAAATCAGCATACGACCCTTCAGTTGGATAGGCTTTGTTGTTTCGATGATCTATTTTTAATTTAGAATAAATACGCAAATACGATATTTTTGAGTTCGGTATTAAATTTGTATTCAAGGCCAAAACCTCATCCGAAAAAGAGGCATTGTGATACTCTAAATTTAGCTGTTGTGTAGTTCTAAACAAGGGTCTCCACAAGATGCCAATAGCGGCAGAATATTTTGTCAAAACCAAATTTTCGGAACTTCGATAAAAACAATATTTATAATCTGCAATTCCCCTAATCATTTCTTTATAAGCACCATATTCTCCACCAATCATCACTCCCAACGTTTTTTTCTTGTTTACATAAGGCATTGAGTAGGTTAAACCCAAACTCCGATCGTATCCGATGTTTGTTTTTAGAATTAATTCTTCTCTCATTCCTCTAAAGTTGTTATCGACAACGGTCATTGCCAAGCTTAAATGTTTTATGTTTTTTTGATCCCACCAAGAATTAATATTTTCTTCGGCCGATTTGATCGCAAAATAAGGGAGTATGTACCATCGTTCAATTAAATTTACTTGGATTTTGAGCGTTAAAGAGCTGGTATCGATATCTTGAACAATGTCGATAAAGTTAAATAAAGAAGTGTTTCTTAAATTTTCGCTGCTTTTTTTTAGAATAATATCTAAATCAGAAACAATAAAAGAATCTCCCACACTAAATTCTAATTCTCGTAATATAATTTGATTTTGAGTTCGTTTATTTCCCTTTATCACAATTTCAGAAATATAAATAGAATCGTTTTTTTGAAAGGGTACTTCTTCCATTGCGTGTATAAACGGAGCAATTATCAATGCAAGAAAAAGCAGAATAAAAGGCATTTTTTTATATATTTAGCCAGGATAGAAACTCATCGTATTTATCGTTCAACATCTCGAAGTAATCACTTTCCGAAAAAGATTCTTTAATAATATAATTATATCTATTAAAAGTACTTAGGATGGAAGAAATGTCATTTTTATTAATCTTTATGATCACATTTATTTTTGTAGAATCAGTCTGTGTTTGTACGTATAAACTCAAGATTTTAGCATCATTGGACTCTACAATAGATGCAATTTGCGATAATAAATAGTCATGGGTAAACATTTCGAGGATGATAACTGCACCGGGATTTGAAATAGCAGTTAGAGTAGACATGCTCAGAACCAAATCATAGAGCGTGATGGAACCTAAATAGTGATTTTTTGCATTTAAAACGGGGATTATTGACAAAGGCGTTTCGGAAATGAGTTTCAATACTTCATAAATATGTTGATTGTCAAAAACAGCAACTTTGTTTAATGAAAGTTTTATCGAACCAATGGCTTGCGATAAATCTTCCTCGCTCAAAATATCAGATTCTGAAACAACTCCCAAAAAAACTTCGTTGTTTACAATAGGCAAATGCGATACTTTAAACTCCTCCATCATCCGAAGTGCATACTCCGCTGTATCAGAAGTCTTTAAAGGGGCGATGTCTGATATTGACATGTCAATTGCTTTCATTTTTTTTTAATTTTTTTTCTTTGATGTTATTCTTTCATTTTTCAATAAACGATAAATCGTAGATTTTGAGATATTCAATATTTTCGAAACATTTGCAACATGGTTATCGTATTTATGTAAATACTGTTTTATTATCAATTCATTATATTGTTCTAAAGTATATTCCATGTCCCAAGAGAACACATCTTTTGGTATTTCGTTCAAAACTATATTTTTAGATTCAATAACGCTATTAGAACTAGAAATCACGGCTCTGTTAATGATGGACTTTAGCTCAGAAATATTTCCAGGGTATTGATAGTTCATTAATGTTTTACATGCATTTTTACTAAGTATTTTATGTGAAATTTCCATTTCTTCGCAGCAATTTTTTACAAAATATTCTGCTAAAGGAATTACATCTTCCATACGATAACGAAGGGGCAATAACTTAATAGGAAGGCTGATAAGAGCATAGTATAGTTCCTTATTAAATTCTCCTTTTTCAACTTTTTGCAATAAATTATATTGGGTTGATACAATAATCCGAACATCTATTTTTTCTTCTTTTGAGCTCCCCCTGCGGATAAACTTTTTCTCTCGAATTAGCTTTAATAGTTTTGCTTGAGTTTCTAAATCCAGATTTGAAATTTCTTCAATAAAGAGCGTTCCTTTGTTTGCTTTTCTGAGTTTTCCTTGTTCCCGATCTGGAATGCCTGTCAAATTCGTTTTTTCGCATCCAAAAATCTCAATATCCATATCTGTTTGATCTTTATATCCCAACATATGTTCTACAAAAGATTTGTGTGCTCTTTCAGAATTATAATGAATAAGTTTTGCAATAAAACCCACACCACTTCCTTGTTCTCCGTTAATCAGAACGGGGTGATTTGATAAACAAGCCTGCTGGATAAAAGAGATAATTTTTTCCACCTCCTTGCTTTTGCCATGTACTTTTGCCAAATCAAACCCTTTTTGCAGCAATTTTTCAATGTTTTCCTTTTCTTTTTTTATCCATAATTGTTCTTTGATTTTTTCAACAATAAACAATAAATGATTCATTGTTTCAGGCGTTTTAAAAACATAATCGAAAGCTCCGGCTTTAAAAAGATTAACGGTGTTTGCCATTTCATTTTGACCCGAAACGACCACCACTTTAGTTTCCGAATTGTATTCTTTGATTTTTTTCAACAGCTCAACACCATCTATATCAGGCAGTCCGTAATCCAAAGTAATAATATCGGGTTGACGATATAAGTTTTTCAACAATTCAGTACCATTCAAAAATATTTCGGTGTAACAGTCTACAAATGTTCCAAAATGATGCTGAATTAGACGAGCATAATAAGGATCATCTTCTACAATGAAAATTTTGAAAACGGCTGACATATTTCTTATTTATAAAGTAAAACTATAGAATTAATTTGTTTCTAGTGTATATTTACAATATTTAATTTAGATACAAATGAGAAAGCAAGTTTAGTGAAAAAAAATTAATAAACGCTCATCTCATTAGAAACTTTATTATTTTCGCATTTAAAGAAAAAAACGATGAACTTGTCAAAGGGAAATAAATATATAAAATGGGCCATTTTAATTAGCCTTCTAAATTTTGTGTTGCGACTTTTGGTTGGAAGTTTTACAAATTTAGGAAACGATGAGGTCTATTATCGCGTTTTTGCTCTGTATCCTGATTGGAGTCATTTTGATCATGCACCCATGGTGGGCTGGCTCATTCAACTAACAACGTTTAATCTCTACTTTTCGCAAGAGTTTTTTTTCAGAATTGGTCCATTATTATTTTCTGTATTAAATCTTTTTTTGCTTTTTAAATTTGTTGAAAAAATCTCTGATCAAAAAGCAGCATTTTTGGCTGTTGTTTTATATAATGTATCTTTTTATGCTTCCATTGTTTCCGGATTGTTTATTATGCCCGATTCGCCAATGCTCACTTTTTGGTTGCTCGGACTTTTTTATTTTTATGCAGCATTGATCCATGAAAATCCAAATCGAAAATTCAATACAGATATTCTGTTGGCGGGATT
>JAQUHH010000170.1 GCA_028683685.1 Bacteroidales bacterium | reverse complement strand
AATTAAAAAAAATGATCCCAATATCCTTGCTTTTAGAGGTCAGGCAAAACATGAGCTTGGCAAATTAAAAGAGGCTATTGTTGATTATAATTTGGCATTGGAGATACAACCAAATTATGCAGAAGTTTTTCATCTAAGAGGCTTAGCTAAATATGAATTGGGAGATAAAACAGGCGCTTGCGAAGATTGGGAAAAAGCAAATACAATTGGTTATAGTGGCGTTATCGATTTAATTATCGAATATTGTTTAAAACAAAATGCCGAATAAAATTATTTTCTCTTAATTGCTCATTGTATCGTATTTCCAATAATAAATCTATAAATTATTGTTCTAGGTAAATTATTTGATTTTTGAAATTAAAATGAAAAAAATACACTCTTTACTATTCTTCTTATTGCTTTTTGGTATACTAAAAAAAAGTCAGGCTCAGGTTGATTCTTCTGACTTTATTGGTTTTTTTCATATCAATACTGGATATCAGTTACCCTTGGCTGATATGAAAGATAGATTTGGCTCAAATGCCATCGTTGGAGCTGGTTTTACGTTGAAAACAAAAACCAATTGGACGTTTGATGTAAGTTATAATTACATGTTTGGAACAACTGTGAAAAACGAAGCTCAGTATTTGGCAAATATTCTTTCAAATGAAGGGTTTATCATCGATGGAAATGGAGAAATTGCAGAGATTAAGATGATGGAAAGAGGCTGGAATGCTTTTGTTGGTGCAGGAAAGATTATCCCTGTTTCGGCACGTAAAAGAAATTCGGGAATTTGGATTAAAGGCAGCATTGGTTTGTTGGAACACAAAATAATGATTCATAATCCTAAAAATGTAACACCCCAAATTAAAGATGATTATAAAAAAGGATACGATAAATTGTCGAATGGACTGGCTTTAAATCCCTTTGTTGGATATGTTTGGTTGAATAAAAAACAAATTATAAACACCTATGTTGGTGTTGAAATGATTGCTGCATGGACTGAGGGAAGACGTTCGTATAATTTTGTGGAAGCAAATCAGGAAAAAGAAAAAAGATTTGACATCGTGCTTGGAATTAAAGCCGGATGGATAATTCCTATCTATAAGCGAGAACCGGATCCATTTTATTTTAAGTAGAATTAGACATGAGATTTCTGTACAATATTATTATATTATTTTATGCTTTTGCAATAAAGATAGCTTCCTTCTCAAACCAGAAAGCAAAAAGTTGGATTGAAGGTAGATTGACGGTTTTTGAAGATTTATTGAATTTTAGAAATATGTATCCACATGATGTGGTTTTGTGGTTTCATTGTGCCTCTCTGGGTGAATTTGAACAAGGCAGAGCTTTGATAGAAAAGATTAAAAAAGAAAAACCACATTATAAAATTGTATTAAGTTTTTTTTCTCCTTCGGGTTATGAGATTCGTAAAAATTATGAATTTGCAGATTTTGTATGCTATTTGCCTATAGATACGCCGAAAAATGCGAAGAAATTTGTAAATATTCTGAACCCCCAAAAGGTCTTTTTTATAAAGTATGAATATTGGTATAATTATATTGATGAATTGTGGAAACATAAAATTCCACTTTATGTTGTTTCTGCAATATTTCGAGAAAAACAAATTTTTTTTAAATTCTATGGGTTTTGGTTTCGAAAACAATTAGAAAAGATTCAATGTTTTTTTACCCAAAATCAAGAGTCCAATGATTTATTGCAATCTGTTGGAATAAAAACTGGAATTTTAAGTGGGGATGCCCGATTTGATAGGGTTGTGGAAGTATGCCAAAATCCTCTCTTATTTCCAGAATTGAAAATTTTGAATCGAAATAAAACAATTATTATTGGGAGTTCATGGGTGGCAGACGAGCTGATGATTGCCAATGCTTTAGATGATTTAACGAATCTTACTTTAATTATTGCTCCACACGAAGTAAATAAAAATAGAATTCTTGAATTGAAAAAGATTTTTCATGCAAAAAAACCGATTTTGCTTTCTCAATTATCTGAAACAAATGCAAAAGCATATGAGTTGATTATTGTTGATTCGATTGGAAAATTGAGCAGTATTTATCAGTATGGATTTGCTGCATATATTGGAGGAGGTTTTGGTAAAGGCATCCATAATATTCTGGAAGCAGCTTGCTGGGGAATGCCTATTATTTTCGGACCCAATTATCATAAATTCTATGAGGCAAAGACTTTGGTGCAAAAAGGTTCTGCTTTTTCAGTCAAAAACTCTGAAGAATTTTTGAATACTTTGAAATCTCTTTTATTGAATAATGAACTTTTGAAAAAAGCTTCAATTACCTCTCGGCAATTTGTATATGAACAAAAAGGCGTGGTTGATGCCATTTATGAGGCTGTGTTTCTAAAAGAATAATATGGAAAAAGTTATTTATTTCATATTTTGTTTGTTTGTTATCAATTTTCCGCTAAAAGCACAATTGGATATTGTATTTCAACAATTGGAATTAAATGTTAATCCAGATACCTTTTTGTTGGAAGGGAATTCAACTATTTATTTTAAAACAAAGCAAATTCAAAATCAAATTGAATTTGATTTAAATAATGTTTTTGAGATAGAAAGTATAAAGTATCATGGTGTAGATTTTCCTTACATACATGAAAATCATAAAATTAGAATCGAGAATTTAAATACTTTTACTGTTGGAGTTTTGGATTCGGTTTTTATTCAATACAGAGGAGTGCCCAATAATGCGTTGAATGCGACTTCTTTTAATCGTGCTTTTCATGAAGGAGTTCCAATCATCTGGACATTGTCGGAACCATATGGTTGTGCAGATTGGTGGCCGACTCAAAATTCGCTTTCCGACAAAATAGATTCTATTGATATTATAGTGCATTCTCCCCAGCAATACCGCACTGCTTCTATTGGTTTGCTCGTTTGTGATACCGTAATTGATGGTATTCGAACGGCTGTTTGGCATCATCGTTATCCCATTGTGCCTTATCTCGTTGGAATTGCTACTACGAATTATATTCAGTATAATGACACTGCTTTTTACGAGAATGACACTGTTTTGATTATGAATTATGTTTTTCCTGAATATGAGCAAACATATCGTTTGCATAGCTATACGATAGCTATTAAAATGAATTATTACAATCGAACCTATGGAATGTATCCATTTTTTAAAGAAAAATATGGACACGCTCAAATTCCTGGAAATGGAGGAATGGAACATCAAACCATGACGTTTATTTCGAGTTTTTCCTATTTGTTGGTGGTTCACGAGCTTGCTCATCATTGGTTTGGGAATTTTGTGACCTGTTCGTCTTGGGAAGATATTTGGCTGAATGAAGGTTTTGCTACTTATACGTCTAATCTATATTTGGATTTTGAGCCATTTCCAAATGGTTTCGATCGTTGGCGAGCTGCTTCTATAGAAAGTATTTGTTCGCAAGCCGATGGAAGTGTGTGGGTAAATGATACAACGTTGCGCAATCGGATTTTTTCTAATCGTTTGTCCTATGAAAAAGCAGCTATGTTTTTGCAAATGATACATTTTGAAATTGGAGATTCGCTCTATTATGAAACGGTTCGACAATTTTTAAATCATCCCAATCATGTTTTTAGTTTTGCATCTACAGCCGACTTTATAGAAGTTTTACAAAATGTGACGAATATTGATTTTAGCTATTTTTTCGATTATTGGTTTTGGGGAGAAGGGTATCCTAATGTTGATATTATCGCCAAAACTATAAAAAACAATACTGTGTTTCTTAGTCTTCAATGTTCCAATTCAAGCATTCATAATATTCCTTTCGAGGGAAAAGGGGAAGTGCTATTCAAAAATCTCATGTTCGACACATTGATTTCTTTGCCACTAAATGATGGAATTAATAATTATCGTTTCGATTTGTGTTTTTCTCCAGATAGCATTATTTTCAATCCGTTTTTCAGACTTATTTCTCCAGTTAAAAGAGAGAAGATGTTAAGTCTTGATAATGATTCTGATTTTTTGATTTTCCCTAATCCAGCAAATGATTTTATTAATATCATTTTTGAGGATGATTTTATTGAAAATATTACAATTTTTGATATCTCAGGAAAATTTATTAATAGAATAAAAGTCAATAATATTTCATTTTCACATAGAATAACAATAAGTTCTCTTTCAAAAGGCATCTATTTTGTGGAAATTCAAAATAACAAAAATGAAAAATTGTTAAAATATTTCATAAAATACTAAACCTAAAAAAGAAAAACATGCAGTCATTCAAGCATTTAAGAAGTTAACGATTATTTTCATGTAAAACTCATACGAATAAATGCGAAAATCCTTATAAAAGTAGTAATTTTACAAACTGAAAACAAAATAGAAAAAAATGAATAGTATAGATATTGATGTGCAACTTAATAGAAAAAATGAACTTACTTTAGTTGCGTTGGATACTTTTTCAAAAAATGATCATCTGTTGATTAACACTCAAAATGTTTGTGAAGCAATGAATATTGAAGAGGATGAATTTCTAATTCTTTTTAGAAATTTTGATGAATTCTTAATGTACTTAATTGCTTTTTACACAAAAAACATTTTAGAATTGATTGAACCTATTCTCTCTGATATTAAAGTAGAACCCTTAAGAAGAATTGAAAATTTGTATTCTTATTTTGTGGATTATTATGTCAATAAAAATGCATTTCCTTTTGGTACCATTGCCAATCGTATTATTCATATGACTGGTGATTCTGATGTTCATCAGGCAGCATTTGATGTTTTTAACATGGTTAAAAGAAGTCATTATTTATGTATTGTTGAAGCCAAGAAAAATGGTAGTATGGATCCCAGAGTGGATGCTGATAAATTGGCGGAATTTATAATTAATGCTTGGGAAGGCACATTAATGCAGTTTTATGCTTCTGGTACCATTAAAACTTTATTTATTTTTAATATCGTTTTAAGAAAATCAATTTTGCATATTTATTAATTCAAAACTTTCATGAGCAAGATTTTACTCGAAGGGCTTGATTTCTTTTCGTATCATGGTTGTTTTAAAGAAGAGCAGCAAATAGGAACTCATTTTTTGGTTGATATTGAATTAACAGGAGATTTTTCTATTGCGGAAAATTCTGATGATTTGCAGGATACTGTCAATTATCAAGAAGCCTATTGTTTGATAAAAAAAGAGATGGCAAAATCATCAAAGTTAATTGAAAATGTGGCTAGAAGAATAGTTGATCAATTATTTGCATTTTCCTTTCAAATTGATGAAATTAATTTGAAAATTTCAAAACTTAACCCTCCGTTGGGTGGAAAAATTGCAAATGTAGCATATTGCATTTCTGAAAAAAGAAAACTTTCCTAAATTTTTTTAAGTCTATTTTTGGCAAGTTATAAATCATATACAATTCCTGCTGAAAATCCCCAAGAGCGACTTTTAAATGAATTGCCAATAAGTACAGTGCCAAATCGGAAACGTGAGTCGAAA
>JAQUHH010000169.1 GCA_028683685.1 Bacteroidales bacterium | reverse complement strand
ATATTTAACTTTCTGGAAGTTTTTTGAAAAGTACTCAAAATGAACATTTTCGGAAAATTCTTTTTGTAAATTGTTGTAAATTAATGTCATTATTTGGAAATCTTCAACATCATTAAAAAAGCGATTATTTCCAAGAGCTTGATAATAAGCCATTAGGGAAATGAGCGATTGAGGATTGTTATTGATAACAGAGATGAGCCATTGTCGGTGTTGGTCAAAAGTGTTTTGATAGCTTTCGTCAATTGATTTTTTGACATCCAAATAGTCCTCTTTATACATGGCTGTTTTTAGTATTTTTGAAAGTGAATCTGTGACGATATAGCAATCATCGAGTCGGCGATTCATTTCCATAAAAACATCGTTTTCGTCAGAACCTTTCATTTCAAAAGTGTGTTTCCCCATAGTGTAATTTCCTGTAAATGAAAGTTTGTCGCCCCCTTTGGCTGTGAAAATAAATGTTTCTTCAGCACCAAATATCAGTTCATAAAAGCTCGTGCTTTTTTGTGAAATTATATACTTGAATTTTCCATTAATAATACTTGCAGAATCAATCATTTGACTTCCATTTGGAAGTAATTCGATAATTTTGACTGAAGAGGGAGGATTCCCGCTGATTTCACCTTTTATGACGATGTCTTTATTTTGATAATTGCAGGAAGTTAATACGAAGGATAAAATAATACATCCAAAGAAAAATCGCTTCATTATTTTTTTATTTATTCAACAAAGATAGGGTTTTTTCAGATATTTTTTTAAAAGGTACTATTCTTAATAGTTTATTGTTTTTTGTTTTTTGTTAAATCATTATTTGATTGGTAAATTAATTTAAAAATGAATGATTTAATTCGTATAATTGCAATGAATTTAATGTGGTTTAATGTTTTTTTTATGATTCGTTGTATTATTATAGAAGATGAAAAAGTATCTCGTGAGATATTGCAACGTATTATTCATAAGAATTTTAAAGATATTGAGGTTGTTGCAAGTTCAGATAATATTGAGAAAGCGATACTCTTAATACGTCAGTTTAAACCTGATTTGATTTTTTTGGATATAGAATTGGAAGATGGTAGTGGTTTTAAGGTGCTGGAATCGTTTAAAGAAATTAATTTTGAAGTAGTATTTGTTACGGCACATAATGAGTTTGCTATTAATGCCATCAAATGGAGTGCTTTAGATTACATTATTAAGCCAGTAGTTCCAGAGGATTTAATTCATGTGTTAAGGAAATTTCGTAGCAATAAGCGGACATTTAATAACAGTTTAAAGCATCAGGCTTTTATTGAAAACATGAAAGAAGAATCCTCGAATGCAAAACAAATTGTCATTTCTACTACCAATGAGTATTATATGGTCTCTCCTACAACCATTGTTCGATGTCAATCAGATAATTATTACACCAATATTTATTTTGACAATGGCGAAAAAGTGATGGTTTCAAAAACTTTAAAAGAGTATGAATCTCTTTTAGGTGATTGTGGTTTTTTAAGAGTTCATAATTCTCATTTGATAAATATTTCTCATATTAAACGTTTCTCAAAGCCAGATGGTGGTTTTGTTGAGATGTTGGATGGAGCCCTCATACCAGTATCCCGCCGAAAAAAAGCCATAGTGCTCGAAGAATTTCTTAAAAAGGAGAAATAAGTTTTTTGAGCAAATCACTTTATATTTGTTTGCTAAATTAAAGCAAGAATTACTATTTTTTTTCTTTCTAAAATTACCTCTAGGTAATAACTGAGATGTGTTTAGTTGAAAAAGAAAATGAATGAAACGATAAAAACAACAAAATAATGATTTAAATGATAAATGCGTTTTTAAAAGCTAAACATTGGCAACTTTTTGGGTTGATATTTGGAATTCCAATGGTTCTTCAGTTTGTGATGGTGGGCATAATCATCTCAAATCTTGCTACTCAATCAAATTTAGACCCTGATTTGATGTTTAATTACATGAAATTTTTCCCTTTGTTTATAATTCTTTTTATGGTTATATTTTTTGCTTGGTTTTGGGCTGTTGCCATTGGTTTACAAAAGAAAGTTCCTGAGAATTTAAGCATGAAAGTAAAGAAGTTTAAAGTGTTCTTTTTTATTCCTTTAGTCTATCTTTCGGTATTTCTGATTTCTTTTGCTGTTTTTGAAGATTTTTCTTTTAGTTCCAATATTGAGTCATATGCTGAATTTTTCTTTGGCTGTTTTTTTCTCATCTCTTTTCTTCATCTTTTTGTGATATTTTGTATGTATTATATTATGTTTTTTGTAGCAAAGACAATCAAGACTGTCGAACTGCAAAGACAAGTAAAATTTGGAGATTTTGCAGGTGAATTCTTTTTGATATTGTATTATCCTATTGGCATTTGGATTATTCAACCAAAGATTAATAAAATGATGGAAGAATAGAGTACTGATTAGATTTACAAAAATGACTTATCTTTATCTTATTAAATTCTTAAAATGAAAAAACAAATATTACTTTCGATTTTTCTATTAACGCTATTAGCTAGTGTTTTTGCTCAAACAAGCAAAAGGGTTTTGTTTCTTGGCAATAGCTACACCAGTGTAAATAATCTTCCTCAAATGATTACGGATCTTGCTGCATCAGCAGGGGATAATGTAGAAATTGACAGCAATACACCTGGTGGACAAACATTTCAGGGACATTCTACCAATTCAACATCGCTCCAGAAAATAATGTTGGGAAATTGGGATTTTGTGGTATTGCAAGAACAAAGTCAAAGACCTTCGTTTCCAGACAGTCAAGTTGAAGTTGAAGTTTTTCCATATGCTCATATTCTTGATAGTTTGATAAATGTTTATAATTCATGTGGAGAAACAATGTTTTATATGACTTGGGGTCGGAAAAATGGAGATGCTGACAATTGTGTTTCATGGCCTCCTTTGTGTACTTATGAAGGCATGGATAGTTTGCTAAATTTGCGATATATGATGATGGCTGAAGTGAATAATGCGGTAGTTTCGCCTGTTGGTGCAGTCTGGAAATACCTCCGACAAAACCATCCTCTTATTGAATTATATCAGTCTGACGAAAGTCATCCTTCACTTGCAGGTTCGTATGCAGCCGCTTGTTGTTTTTACACTTCCATTTTCAGAAAAGATCCGATGTTAATCACCAATGATTATGCTTTACCAGCAGCAGATGCCGCCAATATCAGAGCCGCTGTAAAGACTATTGTTTACGAAAATCTTTTATCTTGGCACATTGGAGAATATGACCCTATCGCCGATTTCGATTTTGTTTCTTCCAATAATATGGTTGAATTTACGAATCTTTCAATAAATGCAAATAGTTATAAATGGGATTTTGGGGATGGAGAAAACTCGATAGACATAAATCCAAATCATGAATATACCGAACCCGACAATTTTTCGGTGACTTTAATTGCAAATTATTGTGATTACTCTGATACAATAGAACAATCCGTAAATATAATTGCAAGCGGTTTAGAAAATGGTTTTAGTATAAACAGCATTAGCCTTTATCCAAATCCAATCTCTAATCAGCTAATAATCAAAATAAAAAGCTTTGATGAAATGTATGTGTTTAATTCTCTCGGGCAAATATTTACGCCATCTTATACTTCAATAGGAACAAATATATCTGTTGATTTTTCAAATTTCCCATCTGGAATCTATTTTCTTGTTATTTCGAGCGACGGGAAATTATTGACAAAAAAATTAATCAAAGAATAAATCAAAATTTTTGCTTGCTGATTTTTCGTTTAAGTTTTGTATATTTGTGAGGATAAATAAAGAGAAATAAGTTGTTTAATTCTAGTTTGTTTTACAATTAAGTATACTTTTGACTCAAAATATATCACATTAGATTTAAGAGGATTAACAATTTTAGATGCTAAAAAATGAATAAAAAAACAGACCTATGAAAGACGATAAATTAGCCGTATTAATTGACGCAGACAACGTTCCTTATGCACATTTAAAAGAGATGTTGGAAGAAATTTCAAAAAACGGAACCCCCACCATTAAAAGAATTTATGCAGACTGGACAAAACCCACCGTTTCGGGATGGAAAAGTGTGCTTTTAGAAAATGCAATTACTCCGATTCAGCAATATAGCTACACTACTGGAAAAAATTCGAGCGACAGTGCTTTAATTATCGACGCCATGGATATTTTGTATTCCGAAAAGGTAAATGGCTTTTGTATTGTTTCCAGCGACAGCGATTTTACACGACTCGCAACACGACTCAGAGAGGCTGGAATGCTTGTGATTGGATTTGGCGAAAAGAAAACACCCAAACCATTTATTTCAGCTTGCGATAAATTCATTTATCTCGAAATTCTAAAAACTCATTCAACTGAACAAAATGTGACCAAGCAAACCACCGCAAAACCAAAACAAAAACATGAACCTCTTAGTAAAGTGGATGCAAAAACAATTCATCTAATTACCGAAAGCGTAAATGATTTGACGGACGAAAGTGGATGGGCATTTTTGGGAGATTTAGGGAATTTTATTTTGAAGAAAAAACCCGAATTCGACCCAAGAAATTATGGTTTTCCTAAACTCTTGCCTTTAATTAAAAACATTGATAAGTTCATTATTGATGAAAGAGAAACGGGCGTAAATAACATTAGACATATTTATCTAAAACAAAAATAAAAAAAATGGAAAACTCAAAGTATTCATTGGTATACCGAATTATTCATTTTGCAATGTCAATTTTATTTCTGCTTTTGTTGGGCACTATTTTTCTGAAATTTACTTGGCTAAACAAGTCAAATGTAGCCGCCATTATACAAAGTTTTTTAAGTGATACCGACCTAAAGTTATCCCAAGAACAGCTTTTTGATGTAGCCAAAATGATAAGGCAACCTATGATGGATTGGCATAATTACATAGGTTACGCATTGGTTGGATTGTTTGCTGTTCGATTTGTTTTGCCACTTTTTGGAAAAATAAAATTCCAAAATCCTTTTGATAAAAGCTTGACCAAAAGAATGAGATTTCAGAAGATATTGTACCTCGTTTTTTATGTTTGCACTCTCGTTTCTCTGATTAGCGGCGTTTTGATAGAATTAGGCCCGGCAGATTACAAAGAGCTGATGAAAGACATTCATGCACTAAGTATTTACTATTTGATACCGTTTGTTGTCATCCACATTGCCGGAGTCCTTATGGGCGAATTTACTGATCAAAAAGGAATTATTTCGCGAATTGTAAATGGAACAGAAGAGGAAAAATAAGTATGAAATACAAAGTTTTAATTCTGTTTTTATCAATTACATACTTATCATCTTGTAGTTTTAATAATATG
Source organism: Bacteroidales bacterium (assembly GCA_028683685.1). Taxonomy (GTDB): domain Bacteria; phylum Bacteroidota; class Bacteroidia; order Bacteroidales; family WCHB1-69; genus JAQUGA01. The sequence continues at coordinate 165 of JAQUHH010000169.1, read as the reverse complement.
TATTTATTACCAACAAAAATTGCTGTTGGTACCAAAATGATAAGTTTAAAAACGGAAACAGATAGTACTTTGGTTTTTTTTAATGCGGACACTTTTCAACCTGTTTTTTTAAAAAATGGCTTAGATACAATTGATTTTGACTTTACAATTGAAAGTCTTGTATTT
>JAQUHH010000168.1 GCA_028683685.1 Bacteroidales bacterium | reverse complement strand
ATCACTGACGGTTCCAGTGGTGGTATATTGCATGGAAATATTAACAAAAGGCATTTTTTCGCGACTCTTTGAATCGTAGATGGTTCCTGTTATTTTGGTGACTTGGGCAAAACTTTGGAGTGTCAAAAGTGACAAGACAATATAAACAATATTGTGCAAAACGATCGACCTCATGGCTTTTTATTTTTGTTTTTCAAGTTCGTCCCAGAATTCTACGGCTCGTCGAGTGTGAGGAATTACGATGGTGCCACCCACTAAATTTGCAATAGCAAAGACTTCAAATATTTCGGTTTTATTAAAACCAAGTTCAAAACATTTCAGCAAGTGATATTTTATGCAATCATCGCATCTCAAAACCATGGATGATACCAAGCCTAATAATTCTTTGGTTCGAGAGTCTAAAGCTCCTTCCATGTAGGCATTCGTGTCGATGTTGTATATCCTTTTTAGAACCAAATTGTCTTGCGACAAAATTTTTTGATTCATTTTTTCACGATATTCATTAAATTCTTCAATAGTATTCATTGTTATTGATTTTAGATAATTCCTTCTCTTAAAATATCGTGCAAATGGATAACGCCCATATATTGGTCGTTTTTTGTAACCAATAGACTTGTAATATGATGCGTTTGCATTATTTCCAAAGCTCTGATGGCCAGTTCGTCAGCATTAATTAGCTTTGGACTTTTACTCATGATTTCGGCAGCGGTAAAGTTTGTAAAGTTTTCTTCTTTTTGCATCATTCGTCTTAAATCGCCGTCGGTTATTATTCCGGCCACGGTGTTTTTGTCGATGACGGCAGTCATGCCCAATCTTTTTTCGGAAATTTCGATAATTACTTTTTTGATGTTATCTTCGGGGCCTACAATCGGAACTTCATTTCTCGAACATAGGTCTTCTACGGTCATGTATAGTTTTTTTCCGAGTGCACCGCCGGGATGAAATTTTGCAAAATCTTTGGATGTAAAACCCCTAAGTTCGAGCAAGCAAACTGCCAATGCGTCGCCCATAACGAGCTGAGCTGTAGTGCTTGAGGTGGGAGCGAGGTTGTTTGGACAAGCTTCCTTGGGTACACTAACGTCTATGGTAAAATGGCTGTTTTTTGCCAAATAGGAGTCGAGGTTTCCAGTGATGCCAATGACTTTATTGCCCAGCATTTTTATTAGTGGGATTAGCAAAGTTATCTCTGGAGTATTTCCACTTTTTGAGATGCATATCACAACATCTTCCTTTTGTATAATGCCTAAATCGCCATGAATAGCATCGGCGGCATGCATAAAAGAAGCTGGGGTTCCCGTGGAGTTAAAAGTGGCCACTATTTTTTGTCCAATGTTGGCGCTTTTTCCAATTCCGGTAACAATTACCCGTCCTTTTGAGTGAAAAATTAATTCTACTGCGTCAATAAAATCATTGTTCACACTTTGCGTAAGATTTGCAATGGCGTTTTTTTCTTCCTCAATTGTAGTGAAGGCACTTTTTTGAATTTTAGTTCTTATTTCCATACCTACAAAATTACATTTTTTTTGTTTTAATATTGTAATGATTTTTTTTCTTTTGGATATTTTATTGTTTTTTGTAGTATGTCAAGTTTTACAAAGATGAAATTCGTTTTTTTGATTCTTAATTATTTGAGACGATATACAATAGTGGGCTCTTGTAAAATAAAAAAGCACGAATGAATTTTCATTCGTGCTTTTTTATTTATAAATATTCAAAAGTTATGCATTTTCGAGTGCTTCTGCACCCGAAACAATTTCGAGAATTTCATTGGTAATAGCAGCTTGACGTGCTTTGTTATAGACAAGTTTAAGATCTTTAAGTAAATCCGTTGCATTATCAGTAGCTTTGTGCATTGCTGTCATTCGCGCACCGTGTTCAGAAGCAACTGAATCGACAATAGATTTGTAGAATTGTAAACGCAAAATTTTTGGAACCAAGTCTATTGTTATGCTCTCTTTATCAGGTTGATAGATGTAATCAATTTCAAATTTTAGACTATTTTCATCTGTGGTAGGAGGTTGTATGGGAAGAAAAACTTCTTGAGTAAGTTTTTGATAACCAGCATTTACAAATTGATGATAAATAATTTCAATTTTATCGAATTCACCTTTTGTGTATTCTTCCATGAGCTTGTTGGCAATTTCGGCACTTAGTTCAAAGTTTGTTTCTTCTGTAAGGTGATCATGAGATTCGAGGATATTTCCAAACTTTTTCTTGATGAATTCGCTGGCTCGTTTACCAATGGTGATAAATTTTAAGTTCCCAGTTGCGTTTTGTTTTATGTATGTAGTTTCTACTAGATTTGTTGTGTATTTTAAAATATTAGAATTAAATCCACCACACAAACCGCGGTTTGAAGAAATCACGACCAAAAGAACTTTGTTTATCTCCTCATGTTTTTTGAAAAGAGGATTTTCGTCTTTATTTAATGAACCACTTAGGTTGCTTATTAGTTCATTTAGTTTTCGGGCATATGGACGAAGTTGAACAATGGATGATTGAGCCCTACGAAGTTTGGAGGCAGAAACCATTTTCATGGCACTCGTTATTTTTCGGGTTGAATCGATGGATGTGATTCTGTTTCTAACTTCCTTTAAACTCGACATAATCTTTTATTATTGATGTTTTATTTAATCGATATATTTTGCAGCAATATCACTGCAAGCAGTTTCTAAAATTTTGATAATTTGGTCATCAAATTTTCCTTTTTTCAGATCAGCAAGTGTATCTGCATGTCTTTCAGATAAGAAATGAAGATATTCAGTTTCGAAATTTTTGATATTTCTGATAGGAATTCTTTGAAGAAGTCCTCTGGTTCCACAAAAGATAATGGCAATTTGTTTTTCAACAGCCATGGGACTTTGTTCGGGTTGTTTCAATATTTCCACGTTCCGAATACCTTTGTCCAAAACAGCTTTTGTACTTGCGTCTAGGTCTGAACCAAATTTAGAGAAGGCCTCTAATTCTCGATATTGAGCTTGGTCAATTTTTAGAGTACCAGCTACTTTTTTCATGGATTTGATTTGAGCATTTCCTCCAACACGGGAAACAGAAATACCAACGTTGATAGCGGGTCGAATACCGGCGTTAAATAGATTGGTTTCAAGGAATATCTGACCATCGGTTATTGAGATTACGTTGGTAGGAATGTATGCCGAAACGTCACCAGCTTGTGTTTCTATGATAGGAAGTGCGGTAAGTGAACCTCCACCTTTAACAAGATGTTTGATAGATTCTGGCAAATCATTCATGTTTTTAGCAACTTCATCAGATTCAATAACTTTAGCGGATCTTTCCAATAAGCGAGAGTGAAGATAGAAAACGTCACCAGGATATGCTTCACGACCAGGAGGACGACGGAGGAGAAGAGATACTTCACGGTAAGATACCGCTTGTTTTGACAAATCATCATAAATAATTAAAGCGGGACGTCCTGTATCACGGAAAAACTCTCCGATAGCAGCTCCTGCAAATGGTGCATAGAATTGCATAGCAGCAGGATCTGATGCTGTTGCAGCAACGATTACCGTGTAAGCCATCGCGCCTTTTTCTTCTAAGGTTTTTAAAATATTGGCAACGGTTGAACCTTTTTGTCCAATGGCAACATAAATACAATAAACGGGTTCGCCTCTGTCGTAAAATTCTTTTTGGTTAATAATCGTATCCGTAGCAATGGTTGTTTTCCCTGTTTGACGGTCGCCAATAATAAGTTCACGCTGTCCACGACCAATTGGAATCATGGCATCAATGGCTTTAATCCCTGTTTGCAAAGGTTCTTTTACAGGTTGTCGGAAAATTACACCCGGAGCTTTGCGTTCGAGGGGCATTTCGTATGAAGGTCCTTCAATTTCGCCCTTCCCATCAATGGGAACTCCCAATGTGTTGATAACGCGTCCAATCATTTTTTCACTAACATTGATAGAGGCAATTTGATTGGTTCTTTTGCAAATGTCACCTTCATTTAGTGTTTTGGCTTCTCCTAATAATACAACCCCTACGTTATCTTCTTCTAGGTTAAGTATTATGCCCATTACGTTTCCTTTGTCGAATTTTACCAACTCACCCGATTGTGCATTGTTTAGCCCGTATACACGTGCAATACCATCTCCAACTTCCAAAATGGTTCCTGTTTCTGCCAATTCGGCTTCACTATGGAATCCTGATAACTGTTGACGTAATATAGCAGATACTTCAGCAGGTTTAATTTCGGCCATGTTATTCTGATTTTTATGTTATTAAAATGCTTTATTATATATATTCTCTGAAAATTCTTTTTTTAATTTTCCAATTCCACCTTTAAAACTAGAATCGAATATTTTATCTTGTACTTTGATGATAAATCCACCAATGAGATCACTATCCATGTTTTCAATCAAGTCTATTTTTGAGTCTATTTCGGAAGAAATCTTAGTTTTAATTAATGTTTTTAATTCTTCGCTTAGTTTGTGTGAGGTCGTTAAATAAACGGTTTGTATGTTATGATGTTCTTTGTATAACTCAATGAATTCTAAACTCATTGCATCCAAAAACAATTCTCTGTTTTTGCGGGTTACAATTTCGATAAACTTTTTAGTGACTAAATGTGTTGATGCTGGCAAAATTGCCCAAAGAATATTGAGTTTTTTATCCGATTTAATAATAGGACTTTTCATCAAAATATTAAATTCTGGCACTTTTTTGCATACTTCAATTATGAATTGCATATCATCATGTATGTTTTCTATGATATTTAACTCTTCTGCTAAATCAAACAATGCTTTGGCGTATCTTTTCTTTACCTTGGTGTGTCTCATCGGATTATTGTTCTAGTTAAGCTTAATTTCTTTGACCATGTCTTTGATGATTTGTTGACTTCTTTCTTTGTTTGAAAGTTCGTCACGAAGTATTTTTTCAGCTATTTCGATGGATAACTTGGCAACTTCATTTTTCAAATCAGTGATGGCTTGCATTTTTTCAAAATGGATGTTTTCTCTTGCACTGTCAATAATGCGTTGTCCTTCTTCTTGTGCTTTTTCTTTGGCTTCTTTCAGAATATTGTCTTTTATTTTTCGGGCTTCTGAAAGAATTACATCTCGTTCTTCTTTTGCAAGTACTAATAGTGCTTGGTTTTCACTTTGAATGGTAGAGATTTCTGCACGTGCTTTTTCGGCAGCATTAAGGGCTTCATCAATGGCATCTTCTCTTTCTTTTAGCATTTTCAAAATGGGTTTCCATGCAAATTTGGTAAGAATGAAAAACAAAATTCCGAATGATAAAATCATCCAAAACGCCAATCCAATTCCTGGTTGTATTAATTCCATGTGATCTAATGTTATATTATTGTATTAATTTCTTCTGATAAAACATACCCTTCTGCCAACCGCAGAAGAGTATGTTGTGAATGTTTGATTAAACAAACAAAATTAACAAGCAAACCACGATAGCGAAGAATGCAACACCCTCGATAAGAGCGGCTGCTACAATCATACTAGAGCGGATATCGCCAGCTGCTTCGGGTTGACGTGCAATGGATTCCAATGCACTTTTTCCGATGTTGCCAATACCGTAACCTGCTGC
>JAQUHH010000167.1 GCA_028683685.1 Bacteroidales bacterium | reverse complement strand
ATATTTCTAAATATAAAGTGAAAAGTAGAAAGTAAAGGAATCTAGTAACTTCGTCACTCAATTGCCATTTCCGGAAAAAAATACCTAACTTTGCTCGTGACTGCTTGTTGAGACTGATTGATTTTTCTTAGATAGTTCTCACAAATTGATTAAAAAATATAAAGTTTCTGTATGTTTCAAATATTTGCCCTATTTATAATAATTGTTCTTGTTTACTTCTTCATTCGACGACATAATAAAGACAGATGGATTAAGCCTAGCGATGATTTTCCAGCAGATTGGAGAATTATTCTAACAACGCATGTTGCCTTTTACAATGCATTATCTATAGAAGAGAAAACTTGGTTTGAGTATAAAATTCAGGAATTTTTATTGAATTGCAGAATTACTGGTATTGAAACAGATGTTGATACTACCGATGAATTATTGGTTGCTTCGAGTGCTGTGATTCCCATTTTCGAATTTAAAAATTGGAAATATTCAAACATTTACGAAGTTCTTTTATATCCATCTGTATTTAATGAGAAATTTGAAACAGAGGGAGCAGACAGATTTATTGCGGGCATGGTTGGCACCGGTTATATGAATGGAAAGATGATTTTATCAAAATCAGCTTTGAAACTTGGTTTTCAGAACGAATCAGACAAAAAAAATACAGCGATTCATGAATTTGTTCATTTGTTGGATGGGGCAGATGGAGCCATAGATGGCGTACCTTCTCTTTTATTAGAGAAACAATATACGATTCCATGGATTGATTTAATAAATAAAAAAATGGATGAAATATTTGAGAATAAGTCGGATATCAATCCTTATGGGGGAACCAATAGAGCTGAATTTTTCTCGGTAGTTAGCGAATATTTTTTTGAGCGACCCAAATTATTAGCAGAAAAGCATCCTAAATTATATGATTTGCTAGAGCAGATTTTCAATCAGGATATGGCTTTAAAAACTTTGAAAAGAAAGAAAGTGAAGATTGGCAGAAACAGTCCGTGTCCTTGCAACAGTGGTCTGAAATTTAAAAAATGTTGTGGACAGAAACATTATAAGAAATAGGGTGTTAATAGAGAGAAAATTATATTTATCTTTGTAAAAACTTTTACTTTAAATAAATTACTATAATAGATTGAAAATTAAATAAATAGAATATCTTGTAAATGTCAAAAAACAGTAAAAATCAAAAAGAAATTCCCGAAGATAATTTAATAAATTCGGTACTAAATAAGTTTGAAATTACAGCCCTTAATCCAATGCAGGAAGAGGCCTGTACAGCGATTCGAGCGAAGTCGGATGTAGTATTACTTTCGCCTACAGGAACGGGTAAAACTTTGGCTTTTTTGTTGCCTTTAATTGAAAAACTGGATGTAGATTGCTTAGAAATTCAAATTCTTATACTTGTTCCTTCACGTGAATTGGCTCAACAAATCGAACAGGTAGCCCGAAAAATGGGATCCGGTTTTAAAGTGAATTCTGTGTATGGTGGACGTGCAGGGGCGCTCGATAAAATTGATTTAAAACATCGTCCGGCAATTCTTATTGGCACGCCTGGGCGAGTTGCCGATAGAATTAGAAGGGATAGATTCCCTTTGGAACACATTCATACTCTGGTTCTTGACGAATATGACAAATCGCTAGAAATTGGTTTTGAAAATGAAATGACTGAGATTATTGAAGCCTTGCCAAAAGTTCGTCAAAGGATTTTGACTTCGGCTACCAGCGATGCTAAATTGCCTGAATTTGTGGGATTACATAAGCCAATTTTTATTAATTATCTTCATGAAGGACTTTCTCAATTGACTATAAAAACAATTGTTTCGCCCGAAAAAGATAAGTTAAACACCTTGAAAAAGGCACTGATTTTTATTGGACAACAACCTGGCATTGTATTTTGTAATTTTAAAGATTCATTGGAGAGAGTCAGTGATTTTTTAACGGACCATCACATAGATCACGCCTGCTTTTATGGCGATATGGAACAAATCGATCGGGAACAAGCTTTAATTAAATTTAGAAATGGAACAATTCAGCTTCTTTTGGCAACCGATTTGGCGGCTCGTGGACTTGATATTCCGGAAATAAAATTTATTTTTCATTATCAACTTCCGCTTCGCAATAAGGAATTTACCCACCGAAATGGTCGTACAGCCCGCATGAACAGAGATGGTATTGCCTATGTTCTGCATTGGGCAGAAGAGTCATTGCCCGATTTTATACAAGACATTGCTCCAGAGATTCAATACATTGAATCTCGACAAAATGCTATGCTTTCTCCAACGGTAAAGTGGGAAACCTTGTACATTACAGGAGGAAGACTCGATAAAATATCAAAAGGAGACATTGCCGGTTTGTTTTTAAAGCAAGGACAAATTCAAAAAGATCAACTGGGTGTAATCGAACTGAAGCAAAACTGTTCGTATGCTGCTGTGCATGCCGAAATAGCGGAAAAACTTATTGCAAAAACAAACAATAGTAAACTGAAAAATAAGAAAGTGAGAATCAGTCTCATTTGAAAAAAATAAAGAAAACCATAATAGATATGAAAACAAAAACCGTAGAATTAGTAGCAACTCCTAGAGAGCCGCATTTTGTTGGCGATGGTTTTAGAGTTCACAACTTTATCCCAAGGGGATTTAGGCTGGATATGCAACGTATGGATCCATTTTTGTTATTGGATTATAATTCCCCTTTTACGTTTCCACCAACAGACACTCCTAAAGGAGTAGGCGTTCATCCTCACCGAGGTTTTGAAACGGTAACCATCGCTTACCAAGGTAAAATCGAGCACCATGACAGTCACGGTGGCGGTGGAATTATTGGTGAAGGTGATGTGCAATGGATGACGGCTGCAAGTGGAATTTTACATAAAGAATTTCACGAAAAAGAGTGGAGCAAAACAGCTGGCGTTTTTCAAATGGTGCAACTTTGGGTAAACCTGCCTCAAAAGGATAAAATGAGCACGCCAAAATATCAAGCCATTGTAAACAGTGAAATCAATCGCTACGAACTAGAAAACAAAGCGGGAATTATTGAAGTAATTTCTGGTGATTATAACGGTACAAAAGGCGCTGCTTCAACGTTTACCCCAATTCATATGCTCAACGCCAAACTAAATAAAGGAGGGAAAACTGTTTTTCACTTTCCGAGCGATTACAACACATTTCTTCTTGTTATTAAAGGAAATATAGTGATTAATGGAAAAGAAGAAGTTTTTACAGATCATTTGGCACTGATGGCCAACGATGGTGAAGTTTTCGAAATAGAAGCGATGGACGATGCCATTGTTTTGGTTTTAAGTGGCGAACCTATTAATGAGCCCATTGCGGCTCACGGGCCTTTTGTTATGAATACGAAAGAAGAAATAATGCAGGCTTTTAGTGATTATAACAGCGGTAAGTTTGGTTATTTAGAATAATAGAAGTTTTCAATTAGAATTCTCGAGAAAAAGAAATAAGAAGATTAGGTAGTGAAACCAACAAATAAATCAAATTCATGTCGAAAGAGAAAAATCAACAGTTAAAAACAAACATGCATCCTCGAAATAGAAACCGCGAACAATATAATATTAGCGCTCTAATAAGTGTTAATCCACAATTGGCAAATTATATTAAGCCAAATAGAAACGGGGAGGATTCCGTTGATTTTTCAAATCCTGTGGCTGTAAAAATCCTAAATAAATCCTTGCTAAAGTATTACTATAATATTGAATATTGGGAGTTTCCGGATGAAAATTTGTGTCCGCCCATTCCTGGTAGAGCCGATTATATCCACCACATGGCCGATTTGCTTTGCGAAAGTAATTTTGGTGCAATTCCAACTGGAGATAAAATTCGATGTTTTGACATTGGTGTAGGAGCGAGTTGCATTTACCCAATTATTGGGGTTACAGAATATAATTGGACGTTTATTGGTTCTGAAATTGATTTAAAATCAATTGAGTCGGCTCAAAATATTGTGAATCGAAATCCATTACTTCAAAATAAAGTTGAATTTAGATGGCAGAAAGACAAGAAAGATGTTTTTTTTGGAATTATTGGCAAAGAAGAGAAAATTGATTTATCCATCTGCAATCCACCGTTTCACTCATCTATTGAGGATGCTCAGGAAGGAACTCAAAGAAAAGTGAAGAATCTATCGGGAAAAGAGCTCTCAAATCCAATTCTGAATTTTTCAGGAACCGCAAGCGAACTTGTTTTTGACGGTGGAGAATATGCGTTTATCCATAATATGATTAGAGAAAGTGAGAAATTTGCAAAAAACTGTTTTTGGTTTTCAACTTTAGTGTCAAAACAATCTAATTTAAAAGGAATCTATAAAGCATTGGAAAAATTCGAAGCAAAACAAGTTAAAACCAAACCCATGGGAACCGGAAATAAATCCACTCGAATTGTGGCATGGACATTCCTTTCAGAAAAAGAGCAAAAAGAGTGGGTGAAAGAGAGATGGATTACAATTAAGAATTAAGAATTCAATTATGAATTACGATTCAATTAATATTTATGAATTAAGTATTTTACAACGTGACTCGGTAATTTAGTTAAATCACTAAGGTCCGGTTTTTTATATGATATTTCTGATGTTTTAAATGATTTTCAAAATATCTTTATTTTCCTTAAATACTCTTTTAGCAACGATGTTTATTATTTCTATTTCTCTGTTTTTTTGAAATATTTAATATTTTTTTATTTAATTCTAAAACAAAAACATTGTTTGATTGTTTGTGTTGTATAATAGGGAAAAAGTGTTATTTTTTTTCGGAACCAGTCACTTAGTTACCGCCCAATTAATAAGATGTAGGAAAATGACCTCACATTTCAAAGTAGCGGAAACTGAAAAGCTATATGAGTAGGAAGATTATTAATTATAAAATTCAACCCATGAGATTATTTTTTTCAACCTTATTTTTATCTATGATTTTTCTCTTTGCAAATGCTCAAGAGAGAAGCGTAAAAGTTGATTTTGAATCTGAATCATTTTTCAATAATCCCAAAATTCCATTTGATAAATCTTTCGCAATAATTGGAGAAGCTGGAGGAGATATAGAGTTTGTGAAAGTAAATATCTCATATCAAGGAAAAGATTATGTTTTGCATTCTTTCGCATGGAATCGATGTGAAGATAATAAGTCCGAAACCTTTAATATTGTTGTTCCACCGGTTCTTAAATCAAATACGAAATACGATTTTAATGTGGTTATATACAAATTGTTATCTCAAACTCAAAAAGATTATCTGCATAAAAATATTGAAGACAGAGTTCGTTTTCTATTAATGAACAATATCTATTTTGATGGAAAAAACGTAACCGTAAATAATCCAAAGGATGTTTATAACAAATTAAGTCAACTTATAAACGAGTCATTTACATTGTATGAATCAAAGAATGGAATTCCTATGCAAGCTCCTTCTGCATTGGTATTGGAAGAGCTTAAAAAGACCAGCGATTTTAGATTTAGCAAGTTCTTTAAAAAGAAAAATCAAGTAGAAATAGATAGTATTGCACGTAATTCAATTTCTAATAAGGTAGAACATCTTGTACGTTTAATTAGTTCTGAAATTAGACCCTATATTAATAGCCAATTGGTTC
>JAQUHH010000166.1 GCA_028683685.1 Bacteroidales bacterium | reverse complement strand
CAAAATGAATTTTTTCGGTATGCCAATCAATAAAACAGTAACTGTAGATTATTGGCAAAATGGTAGTGGAGATGGAAAATTTGTTTTGATAGTTGCTTTTTTAACTTTATTAATTGTTTTTCTTCGAAATTATAAATTTATTTGGATTTCTCTGGTAGCATATTCTGCCGTTATTATTTATTCCATAACTGATGTAGCAATCAACTCTAACAAAGCTCAAAACAGTGAGTTGGGAAGTATGTTTATGGATATTATTAGCAAACCCCAAATGACTGTTTTGCCCCGTGAAGGAGCATTGTTTCTAATGCTCGGAATAGCAGCTCTCATTATTGCGGCTTTTATTAAAAATCAAGAGGTTTTTGATTTTGAAAAAATTGAAGGTTTTGATATAAACAAAGTGGAAATTCAAAATTCAGAGGAAATAAATTTAGATAATATTGAAAAGGAATGAGAAAGTTGTGTTATTTGTTGCTGCGATTTGGTGGATGGAAAATTGAAAAAGATTTTCCAAAAGAGTCTTTTCGTGCTGTGTTAGTGGTGGCTCCTCATACTTCCATGTGGGATTTTTACTATGGCAAATTAGCAATGACTTGGATGGGATTGAATGTTCGTTATTTAATTAAAAAAGAAGCTTTCCGTTTTCCAATTGGTTTCTTTTTACGAAAAATGGGAGCTATTCCAGTCGATAGACAACAGGTAAAGAAATTGCCCTTGCATGTGTCACAATTGTTCGAGAAGCATGAGAAACTTACCATTATGATTGCTCCCGAAGGCACTCGCCAGCGTACTGATAACTGGAAAAAAGGCTTTTATTTTATTGCAACACAAGCCAATGTGCCCATTGTTTTAGCATACATAGATTGGAAAAAAAGAGTAGGTGGAATTGGAAAAGTCATTTATCCTAGTGGAAATTATGAACAAGATTTAAAAGAAATTCAAGATTTTTATAAAGGGATGCAAGGGAAACACAAAGGTCAATTTAATTTAGAAAACGATGATGAATAATATAACAGAACAAGATAAACATTTTTTAAAAATGGCAATAGATTTAGCCGTTGAAAATATAAAATCCGGTGGCGGTCCATTTGGTGCTGTTATTGTAAAAAACAATGAAGTAGTAGCAACGGGTGTAAATAATGTGACCACTAATAACGATCCTACTGCACATGCAGAAATTTCAGCCATTCGTAATGCATGCGAGAAATTGCAGGATTATCAATTGGAAGGATGTTCAATTTATTCGAGTTGCGAACCCTGTCCAATGTGCTTGGGAGCTATTTATTGGGCACGACCAAAAAAGTTAGTTTTTGCAGCTTCCAAAGACGATGCAGCTTCGGTAGGTTTTGATGACTCTTTTATTTATAATGAAATTCCAAAAGCAATCCATGAACGAAAACTGGATACCTATCAAGCACTTCAAAAAGAAGCATATGCTCCTTTTGAAATTTGGAAAAACATGGAACAAAAAACGGAATATTAGTTTTTCGAGATACTAGCCTGAGAATGAATATGATTTTACAATGTCATGGACGGCTTTTTCAGGACTTAGTTTGCTTTCAAAAAGATGTATGTTTTCGGCATAAACATCTTGAATATGATTTGTTTGATATTTTTCTACACATTTCCAAAACCAAGTTTTATCGCTTGTTTTATGAATTCGAGCAAAAGTGATATGGGGGACAAAATTTCCTGCATCAGGGAGATACCCGATGGGTTTGAGTGCTTTCATAATTTCATTGTGAATTTCCTTTAGTTTTTCTTCTTGATTAATTCCAAACCAAAGGATTTGAGGCTTGTAAGAACTGCCAAAAGCACCAATTTTTGTAATGGAAAATTGAATTGGCTTGATGTTCTGACATACTTCCTCAAGTTGTTTGTCAATTTTTTCAAACTTATAATCAGGTGTGTTTCCAAAGAATTTGAGTGTTAAATGGGCAATATTTGAATCTGCCCACGAGATGGAATCTCTTCTTAATAAGTGTTTTAAATCATCTATAATAGAAATATATTCTTGGGATGCTTCAATTTTAAGTGCTAAAAACAATCTCATTTTTTCTGTAAAAATAGCGTATTTTTTATCAACAACAAAAAGGTTAAAAGTGAATTTTATAGTTTGAGGAAACATCTGTAATCGATTATTGACAAGCAAATCCCAAATGTAAGCATCGATTCATATTACTCAGTTACTCAATCACTTGGTTACTTGCCCTCTCCTAATTTTTCTTTCTTCCCAATAAAATACTCCTGAATAGTAATAAAAAGAGCAATAATCTGCATTTGATTTTTCATTATTGAACATTGTTTATTATATTTGTGTTTTAAGAAATATTAAAATTAAAAATTCAATTTTTGAAAGCACTCATTGATTTTCTTTCTAATATTCCTAAAGTATTTCGTCGTTCGAGGACGTTTAGAGTATTATTAATTATAGTGCTTTTTAAATTTATAATATTTTATGGCTTTTTGAAAGCTTTTTTATATCCGCGCTATTTAAAACCCAAATGGGAAAGCGAACAGCACCGGATAGATTCGGTTACAGAGGATTTAATTAAAAACCAAAACAATAAAAACCATGATTGATTTTATTGACCTTAGTCTTGTCAATTGGTCGCGAGGACAATTTGCCATGACAGCTATGATTCACTGGTTATTTATTCCGCTCACTATCGGGATGACATACGTAATAGCCTATGCACAGACGATTCACGTCAGAACAGGAGACCCTGAATGGGAAAAATTGGCAAAGTTTTGGTCAAAACTTTTTGGAATTAATTTTGCCATTGGAGTTGGTACTGGAATTATTCTAGGATTAGAATTTGGAACAAATTGGTCTAATTATTCTTGGATTTCGGGAGATGTTTTTGGTGCTCCATTAGCCGCTGAAGGAATTATGGCTTTCTTTCTAGAATCAACATTTGTTGCCGTAATGTTCTTTGGTTGGGGAAAAGTAAACAAAAAATTCCACCTTGTATCCATTTATTTAGTTGCCTTTGGTGCAACTTTATCTGCTTTATGGATATTGATTGCCAATGCTTGGATGAATTATCCGATAGGCATGGTTTTCAATCCCGATACTGCCCGACATGAAATGATTGACTTTTGGGCACTTGTTTTTTCGCCTTTTGCCGTCAATAAATTTTTACATACCATCACTTCTGGATTTGTAATAGGTTCATTCTTTATTATTTCAGTAAGCAGTTGGTACCTTTTGAAAAAAAGAAACTATTTATTAGCAAAACGAAGCATCATTATTTCTGCCGCATTTGGTTTGCTATCAACACTTTTTATTGTGGCTACTGGCGATGGTTCTGCATATAATGTTGCCCAACATCAGCCCGCTAAATTGGCTGCAATGGAAGGTTTATATGATGGAGTCGAATCCGCAGGATTGGTTACGGTTGGCATGATTACACCTGGGAAAAAAGTAGGTGACGACAAGCCTAGTTTTATATTTCGACACGAAATTCCGTATGCACTTTCATTCCTCGGATATCGAGATATTCACGCCTTTGTACCTGGAGCCAATGATTTGGTTTATGGAAATGAAAAATACAATATAGAATCTGCCATCTCTAAAATTGAAAAAGGGAAAATTGCTTTGGCTGCCTTTGCAAAATATAAGGAAGCTGGAAAAAATGGAGACGAAACTCTTAAACAAGAGGCTTTGGCCGAATTTAATGAATTTCAGAAATATATGGGATATGGCCATTTCGACAAACCTGAAATGATTATGCCCAATATTCCATTCATTTTTTATAGTTTTAGAATTATGGTCGTGGCAGGTCTGTTTTTGATTTTATCGGCAGGTCTTTTGTTTTATTTGGCAATGAAAGACAAGCTTTCAAATAAATGGTTTTTACACATGGGCATTTGGTCTTTCCCGATAGCTATGATTGCTTCGATGACAGGTTGGATTGTCGCTGAAGTGGGCCGTCAGCCATGGACTATTCAAGATTTGTTACCAACCATAAAGTCGGCTTCAAATATCAATTCATCTGCTGTAATATTAACATTTTGGATGTTTCTTGCCATTCTCACTGTTTTGGTTATTGCCGAAGTGAGTATCATGCTTCACGCTATTCGCAAGGGACCCGATAACAAGGAAGGAGGCTCGAATGCTTGATGCACTATCCTATTTGCAATTGCAACAATATTGGTGGCTAATTATGTCCATCGTGGGTTCGTTTTTGGTGTTTCTACTTTTTGTTCAAGGTGGGCAAACCTTAATTGGCGTTTTAGGAAAAACGGAAAATGAAAAAAATATGGTGATAAACTCGATTGGCCGCAAATGGGAATTTACATTTACAACCCTCGTTTTATTTGCCGCCGGAATGTTTGCTTCCTTCCCATTGTTCTATTCTACTTCCTTTGGTGGGGCTTATTTTGCATGGAAAATATTTCTAATTTGCTTTGTTTTGCAAGCTGTTTCTTTTGAGTATCGTCGCAAAAAAGGAAATTTGCTGGGACAAAAAACATTCGAGGCTTTTCTTTATATGAATGGCTTCTTAGGAACGTTTTTATTGGGCGCAGTCGTTGCTACTTTCTTCACCGGAAGCGAGTTTGTAAGAGATGTTTACAATCTTTCAACCTGGCAAACCAATTGGTATGGCATCGAGATTTTATTCAATTTTACCAACGTTTCTCTTGGCATAGCCATTCTTTTTCTTGCCAGAACTTTAGGTGCTTTATACATTCTAAACAACGTAAATTACGATATAATCAAAGAGAGAGCCCGCAAGCAAGTCTTGTATAATGCTCTTCCATTTTTGGTTTTCTTCCTCTATTTTATCACAAAAATTTTCCTTATGGACGGCTACGCTGTAAATCCAGAAACAAAGGAAATTTACATGCAATCGTATAAGTATTTTAACAATTATTTGGAAATACCCCTTGCTTTGATATTCTTTTTATCTGGCGTTGTTTTGGTGTTGCTAGGAATTGGTTTAGCATGGTTTAAAAAAAGTGATAAAGGAATTTGGTTTTCTGGCGTAGGAACCATATTAACGGTGTTGTCAATATTTTTTATTTTAGGGTACAACAATACCAGTTTTTATCCCTCTTCCGCAGATATTCAAAGCTCATTGACCATCGAAAATGCTTCTTCAAGTAGATATACCTTGACCGCAATGTCTTATATTTCCTTATTTGTACCTGTTGTTTTGGTCTATATTTATTTTACTTGGAGAGCCATCGATAAAGGAAAAGTTACAAAAGATGATGTAAATGAAAGTAATGACCACCATGTCTATTAAAATTTAAAACAAAATATTATGCAATATTTAGAATCGTACATTTGGTTGCTAACATGGCCATTACTGGCTATTGCTAGCTATTTCTTCGCAATATATGGACTTAAAAAGTTTGAAAAGAATCGAAAAAAAGAAGAAGAGTAATTTTTTTCAAAAATATTGAACCCCTAAAACGACAATGCGAAAATAATCGCATTGTCATTTTTATTTTATTATTGAATCAAAAATAAAAAAAAACCATGTTTTATTGAAGTATGCAAAAAAATTAATTTATTTTTGTAGTGTATTGAAGGTCGTTTAAAAGATAGTAACTATGAAAAAAGCAGTGAATTATATTCTTCTTGTTTTTATATTAATTGCACACATGGCTCTGTTTGGAAAACCAATATCCATCGAAAATGCTAAAAACTCAGCCATAGAGTTTT
>JAQUHH010000165.1 GCA_028683685.1 Bacteroidales bacterium | reverse complement strand
AAATCAAAGTAGACATTGATAAAGCAATTGAAGATGTGATAAATAGCACCGCTTTTATAAACGGTCCAGCGGTTAAAGAATTTCAGGAAAATTTAGAAAAATATTTAGGGGCAAAACATGTTATTCCTTGTGCCAATGGTACAGATGCTCTGCAAATAGCCATGATGGCTTTGAATTTACAACCCGGAGATGAGGTTATTACGACTACATTTACATTTATTGCCACTGCAGAAGTTATTGCTCTGCTTCAACTAACCCCTGTAATGGTGGATGTGGATCCTGATTCTTTTAATATTTCATTGGAAGCCATTGAAAAAGCAATTACGCCAAAAACAAAAGCGATAGTTCCGGTTCATTTGTTTGGTCAATGTGCCGACATGGAAGCAATTATGGCTTTGGCAAAAAAACACAAGCTTTTTGTGATTGAAGATAATTGTCAAGGAATTGGAGCTGACTATCTTTTTTCAAATGGTCGAAAAGTGAAATCGGGAACGATTGGAGAAATTGGTTGTACTTCTTTTTTCCCTTCCAAAAATTTAGGCTGTTATGGCGATGGGGGTGCTATTTTTACCAACGACGATGATTTAGCATATAAAATTAGAGGAATTGTAAATCATGGAATGTTTGTGCGTTATTATCATGAAATGATTGGTGTAAACTCACGATTGGACAGTATTCAAGCAGCAGTATTAAATGTAAAATTGAAAAATTTGGATGATTTTATTTTAGCTCGCCAAAAGGCAGCAAATTATTACAATACCGCTTTTGCAAATCATCCAAAAATTAAAACACCTGTTATTTCTTCTTATACAACTCACGTTTTTCATCAATATACCTTAGTTTTATCAGGAGTTGATAGAACTAAACTTCAAGAATTTATGATGGAAAAAGACATTCCTGTGATGATTTATTATCCAATTCCTTTGCATCAACAAAAAGCCTATATTAGCGATCGATATAAAGATGGTGATTTTCCTGTTGCCGAATATTTATCAAATCACGTTGTTTCCTTGCCTATGCATACAGAATTAGAGGATGAGCAGTTGGCTTATATTTCAAATTCTCTTTTAGAATTTATTAATCGTTAATACCTTTATTATGTCAGAAAAATATTATGCTCATCCAACAGCCATTGTTGATGAGAATTGCCAAATAGGAGAAGGGGTTAAAATTTGGCATTTTTCTCATATTATGTCAAATTGTGTAATTGGAGATTTTTGTAATATTGGACAAAATGTAGTTGTGTCTCCCGAAGTTGTTTTAGGAAAAAATGTAAAAGTTCAAAATAATGTTTCTATTTATACGGGCGTTATTTGTGATGACGATGTTTTTTTGGGACCTTCCATGGTTTTTACTAATGTTATAAACCCTAGAAGTGCGGTTAGTCGAAAGTCGGAATATTTAAAAACACAGGTAGGGAAAGGAGCATCCATTGGTGCAAATGCAACTATTGTTTGCGGTCATAATATTGGGGAATATGCTTTTATCGGAGCTGGTGCGGTGGTTACAAAAGAAGTGCTTCCGTATGCTTTAGTGATTGGTAATCCAGCTCGTCATGTGGGATGGATGAGTGAATTTGGACATCGTTTGAATTTTGACGAAAATCATGTCGCCGTTTGTCCTGAAAGTCATGAAAAATACGAACTTATCAATAATCGAGTAAAAAAACAATAGAATGAACAAATCTCAAAATTTTGCATTGATTGGTGCTGCAGGCTACATTGCACCACGTCATATGAGAGCCATAAAAGACACAGGCAATAAACTTGTTGCAGCCCTTGATAAAAATGATAGTATTGGAATTATTGATTCTTTTTTTCCGGAAGCTGATTTTTTTATGGAATCCGAAAGATTTGATCGACATCTTCATAAACTTTTGCGTTACGAACCTGAAAAAAAGGTAGATTATGTTGGTATTTGTTCACCTAATTATTTGCATGATGCTCATATTCGTTTGGCCATGCGAAATCAAGCACATGCCATTTGCGAAAAACCCTTGGTTTTGAATCCATGGAACATTGATGCTTTGAAAGAAATGGAAGCAGAAACGGGTAAAAAGATTTATAATATTCTTCAACTTCGTTTGCATCCATCCATTATTGCCCTGAAAGAAAAAATCGCAAACGGTCCTAAAGATAAAATTTATGATGTTGATTTAACGTACATCACTGGACGTGGAAATTGGTATTATTTTTCTTGGAAAGGCGATATTATGAAATCAGGGGGAATTGCTACTAATATCGGAGTTCACTTTTTTGATATGTTGACGTATATTTTTGGTGATGTTAAAGAAAATATTGTACATCGTCACGAAAAATCGGTAGCATCGGGTTATCTGCTTTTAGAAAAAGCACGTGTGCGTTGGTTTCTAAGCATTGATTATAAATATGTGCCGAAAGAACTTGCAGAAAAAGGACAAACCACCTTTCGTTCTATTACTGTTAATGGCGATGAAATAGAATTTAGTGGTGGTTTTACGGATTTACATACGCGGAGCTATCAAAAAATAATCGAAGGAAATGGTTTTGGTTTGGATGATGCGTATCCGTCAATTAATATTGTGCATGCTATTCGGAATATTAATCCCATTGGAAAAATAGGAGATTTTCATCCTTTTTTAACAATATCATAAATGTAATTTATTTAAATTTGCTGTAATTAATTAAAGATAAAAACGAACTATGAATATTTACGAAAAACTATTAAAAAAAGAAACTAAATTATCTGTAATTGGACTTGGATACGTCGGCCTGCCAATTGCTCTTGAATTTGCAAGAAAAATCAAAGTGGTTGGATTTGACATAAAACCAGATCGTGTTGAAATGATGAAAAATCGTATTGATCCTAGCGAAGAATTGCCTGCAGAAGAGTTTGATGGATGTGATATTATGTTTACGTCAAACATTGAAGATATTAAAGAGGCTACTTTTCATATTGTTGCTGTGCCAACTCCCATTGATAAAAATAATTTACCAGATTTAACTCCTTTGCTTGCGGCTTCGAGAACTGTAGGAAAAGTATTGAAAAAAGGGGATTATGTGGTTTATGAATCTACTGTTTATCCAGGTTGTACGGAAGAGGATTGCATTCCTGTTTTGGAAAAGGAATCGGGTTTAAAGTTTAAACAAGATTTTATGGTTGGTTTTTCTCCTGAACGTATTAATCCAGGCGATAAAGAACATACGTTAAGAACCATTGTTAAAATTGTTTCGGGTTGCGGTGATGATTCTTTAGAGAATATTGCAAAAACTTATGAATTGGTTGTTGATGCTGGCGTTCATAGAGCTTCTTCTATAAAAGTAGCAGAATCGGCTAAAATTATTGAAAACACTCAACGTGATGTTAATATTGCATTGATGAATGAGTTGTCAATTATATTTAATCGTATGGGAATCAATACATATGATGTTTTAGAAGCGGCTGGAACCAAATGGAATTTTTTGAAATTTTTTCCTGGTTTAGTTGGGGGTCATTGTATTGGAGTGGATCCATATTACCTCGCATTTAAAGCACAAGAATATCGATATCATCCACAAATTATCAAATCAGGTCGTTTTGTAAATGACTCCATGGGGTATTATGTTGCCAAACAGGTAGTTAAGAAAATGATTGGACAAAATAAAAACATCCTAGATACCAAGGTTTTGGTTATGGGAGCTACTTTTAAAGAAGATGTTAGCGACATTAGAAATGCTCGAATTGCGGATACTATCCACGAATTAGAATCCTATAATGTGAATGTTGATGTGGTGGATCCCTATGCAAATTCCAAAGAGTTATTTAATGAATACGGTTTTGGATTGTGCGAAAATATTGCCAACGACTATGATGCGGTTATTGTTGCAGTGAACCATAAACCATATTATGAATTAACCGATGAATATTTTAAATCCATCACAAAAGAAAAATCAGTGTTTTTCGATGTAAAAGGAATTTATCGCAACAAGATTACAGGCTTAGAATATATGAGTTTGTAGCGAATATTATTGGACTTATGCAGTCGAATTAATTGTAATTCGACTGCATTTTAATAAATATAAATATGAAGATTTTAGTCACCGGTGGTACTGGATATATTGGCTCTCATACTGTTGTTGAGTTGCTAAATGAAGGATTTGAAGTGGTCATAGCCGACAATCTTTCCAATTCGAACGAAGAAGTTTTAGAAGGGATTTATCAAATTTGCAAAAAGAAACCCATATTTGTCAAATGTGATTTGGCTCAAAAAGAGGAAGTTGTTAAGCTTTTTGAGGCCCATCCTCACATTCAGGGAATAATCCATTTTGCAGCCTATAAGGCCGTTGGAGAATCGGTTGAAAATCCTTTAAAATATTATCAAAACAATCTGTTTTCTTTGATTAATTTATTGGAAGAGATGAAGCACCGAAAAATCAATCATTTGGTTTTTTCTTCTTCGTGCACCGTTTATGGTCAACCGGAACAATTGCCAGTAACCGAAAATTCGCCAATTCAAAATGCAATGTCGCCATACGGAAATACCAAGCAGGTGTCGGAAGAAATTCTTCATGATTTTATTCATGCCACTGCCGATTTTAAAGCCATTGCTTTGCGATATTTCAACCCCATTGGTGCTCACGAGTCGGCTTTAATAGGGGAGTTGCCCATAGGAGTACCGCAAAACTTAATTCCTTATATTACGCAAACAGCAATGGGAATACGATCTTTGCTCAAGGTTTTTGGAGGAGACTACAATACGCCTGATGGAACTTGCATTCGTGATTATATTCATGTGGTTGATTTGGCAAAAGCGCATATTGTTGCTCTTCGCAGAATGATTCAAAACCAGAATAAAAAAGCATTTGAAATTTTCAATGTGGGAACCGGAAGAGGTTTTTCGGTTTTGGAAGTGATCCATAGTTTTGAAAAAGTAAGCGATGTAAAATTAAATTATGAAATTGTTGACCGTCGTGCTGGGGATATAGAAAAAGTATGGGCAGATACCACCTTTGCAAGCAATGAACTGGAGTGGAAAGCAGAAAAATCACTCGACCAAATGTTGCTCTCAGCATGGAAATGGGAACATTTTTTAGATAAAAAGCAAAAATTAAAATAATATGAAAAAGATATTAATTACCGGTGGAGCCGGGTTTATAGGCTCGCATGTAGTTCGTTTGTTTGTTGATAAATATCCCGATATTCAAATATTTAATCTTGACAAATTAACCTATGCAGGGAATTTATTGAATTTATCAGACATTGAATCAAAACCCAATTATACGTTTATCAAAGGCGATATTGTAGATGCTCCATTTATTGATGCTTTGTTTGCCAAACATCAGTTTGATGGTGTCATTCATTTGGCTGCCGAATCGCATGTAGATCGTTCGATTAGTGGCCCGATGGAATTTATTTTTACCAATATTATTGGAACTGCAAATTTATTGAATGCTTTTAAAGCAACATGGAAAGATTTTACGGGAAAACTTTTTTATCATGTTTCAACCGATGAGGTGTATGGTTCGCTCGGTGATGAAGGATTGTTTACCGAAACCACACCCTACGATCCAAAAAGCCCTTATTCCGCTTCAAAAGCATCGTCTGATCATATTGTGAGAGCATATTGTCACACCTATGGTTTACCTGTGGTTATTTCAAATTGTTCCAACAATTACGGTCCCAATCAATTTCCAGAAAAACTCTTGCCATTGATGATTAATAACATTCGACACAACAAAGCCCTGCCAATTTATGGCAAAGGCGAAAATGTAAGAGATTGGTTGTATGTCCTTGATCACGCCAGAGCCATAGAT
>JAQUHH010000164.1 GCA_028683685.1 Bacteroidales bacterium | reverse complement strand
TGAAAGGTTTTCATTTTATTGTCGATTCCTAAATAAATATCGGTCAGATTCATGGATTCAAACCTTTTTTGCATAGAAACCGAACGTCCGCCACTGATAATCGCAATATTTAAACCTTTTTTGATGGCCAATTGAAGTGCATATCCATCACGCACATTTGTCATTCTAAGCTGCTCACCGTCGGGCAAAACCAAAACTTTTCCGTCGCTTAATACACCATCAAAATCAAAAATAAGGGTTGTAATTTCACTCAGTTTCTCTTTATAATTAATCATTTTTATTCTTTTTTTCTATTATTAAATTGCTGAATTTCTGATACAAATCACGAAGTTTGTCATCTGTAATCAAACTCAAATGTTTATTGATGATTTTTTGGTCGTTGCGAACGGCAGGACCCGTTTGTGCCTTGGCTGGCGATATTTCAATGGCTTTTTGCGTTGTTTCTCTCATTAAAGAGTGAAGAATTGAAAAATCAATATTGTTTTGTTTCAACAAAGTTTCAGCTTCTACATAAAGATAGTTGACGAAATTGCAAACCAAAACTGCGGCAATATGAATTTTGGCTCGCTGCTCTGAATTCACTTCCACTACTTCGGGCGACAAAGCCAAAGCCAATTCTCTAATTTTAATAAGATTAATTTTAGTATTGGCTTCAATCATAACAGAAATAGTCGAAAAATCGACTTCTCGCTCCATAGAAAAGGTTTGAAAAGGATAAAGAACTCCATAATTGGCAATTGTTTTAGGAAAGATATCCAATCCTAGTGAACCAGACGTATGAAGAATAATTGAATTTTGATTATTTATAAGTTGAAAAATACACTTTTCATATGCATCATCATTAACCGATATAATTATAAAATCAAACGATTTTGTATTCTCCGGAATAACTGTAGAGGCTTTGGCGCCAATTTTATCCGCAAGCTTTTGGGCATTTTCCAGGGAACGACTGACCACCAATGAAATACAAACATTGTTGTGTACCAATCTTTTAGCAATGTGATTTGCCACTCTGCCCGAACCAATTAATAAAACTGAAAATTTATTTATTTCTGTTTTCATACACCGCAAAAATACAAGAAAATTGAACTCAAACGAAATAATTTTGCAGAAAATCGACCCCTTCCTTTTCTTGAAATATATTATTATAAAACAATAATAATTTCGTATAAAAATATCTAAATACGACCAAACAACTTTTTGTGTACTTTTGTAAAAAATATTTAGATTGTGAATTTAATCGAACTAAGTCTTATTGCCCTTGGATTAGCCATGGATTGCTTTGCGGTAGCATTATCATTCAGTATTTATCAGAAAAAAATACCACAAAAAACCATTTTATTAATGGCTTTGTTTTTTGGTCTTTTCCAAGCAGGAATGCCTGCCTTAGGCTGGTTATTGGGAGATGTTTTTGAAGAATTTATTCAAGTTTACGACCATTGGATTGCATTTTCCATTCTTTCCATCATTGGTATAAAAATGATTGGAGGGGCTCTCAAAAAAAGAGAAGTGGATCGTTATTTCGACCTATCTAATTTAGGAGTTTTATTGGCTCTTTCAATAGCAACCAGTATTGATGCCTTTATGGTGGGACTCAGTTTTGCTTTTTTAGAAGTAAATATTTTAAAAGCAATATTTATTATTGGAAATATTACGTTTTTACTTACGCTCCTAGGAGTAAAAATTGGACGCACTATGAATCAATACATTAACAGTAAATGGGCTGAGATTTTCGGTGGAACTGTTCTAATATTCCTTGGAGTAAAAACACTGTTAGATTCTCTCTATTATATTTAAAAAATAATTGTAAAACAAACAACAATGAAAAAAGGGTTAAAATATTTAGCATGGACTTTTCTTATAATACAAATAAGTCTATTTATACGAGTTCAGGCACAAATACCTCCTGGATATTATGATTCAGCAGATGGCTTGCAGGGCTTTACTTTGAAAACTGCTTTATACAATATTATTAAGGGACATACACAAAGAAGTTATGATAACTTATGGACTGATTTTGAAAGCACCGATAAAAAAACAAATGGTAAAGTTTGGGATATGTATTCCGATAATCCCAACGGAACACCTCCGTATGAATACACATTTATCACCGATCAGTGTGGAAATTACGGCAGTGAAAACGATTGTTATAATCGTGAACACTCCATGCCCAAAAGTTGGTTTAATGATGCTTATCCAATGTATAGCGACTTATTTCATCTATATCCAACGGATGGATACGTAAACGGCAAACGTTCCAATTATCCTTTTGGTCAAGTAGGAAGTGCTTCGTGGACATCAATGAATGGAAGCAAACTTGGAACCTCTTCATATCCAGGATATTCAGGCATCGTTTTTGAACCCATTGATGATTATAAAGGCGATTTTGCCAGAACATACTTTTATATGGCCACTCGTTATGAAAATGTAGTTTCAAATTGGTCAAACACAATATTATCAGGAAACAATACTACTGTTTATGTAACATGGGCTGTAAATTTATTGCTTGAATGGCACGTAGCCGACCCTGTTAGTCAAAAAGAGATTGATAGAAACAATGCCATTTATCAAATTCAACACAATAGAAATCCGTATATTGATTTTCCAGAATGGGTTCATTCTATTTGGGGAGGAAATATAATTTCCGTCACTTCCATCGTTGTAACTTCTGAAAATAATTTAAATGTAATTTCCACACCACAAGGGAGTTTGCAAATGAACGCCGAAGTTTTACCAAGCAATGCTACCAACCAAAATATTGTTTGGAGTGTTGAAAACCAAAGCGGATCTGCTTCTATCAGCACTTCTGGTTTACTTACTGCCAATAACAACGGAACAGTATTAGTTAAAGCAACTGCCACAGATAATTCAAATATTTTTGGAACTAAAGAAATAACCATTACAAACCAAGAAACTTCTATCACAAATAAAGATCTTGGCTTTTTCGTTCGTTTTTCCCCAAATCCTGTCGTGGATAATTTACATCTTGAATTTAATAACAGCTTAGAATTGCCCACACAAATATGGATATCGGATATTAGTGGTAAAAGAATACGAACTTATACTCCTGAATCCTATTCATACACTATTGATTTTCAAGAACTTTCACAAGGATTATATTTTCTAACTTTAGAAAGCAATAATCATAAATCTGTTTTCAAAATCCTTCGATAATATGACTAAAATAAGAATAACCAAGCAATTTACTTTTGAGATGGCTCACGCCTTAAAAGATTATGATGGTCCGTGTAAAAACATCCACGGGCACAGCTATGAATTTTTAGTTACGTTGGTGGGAAATCCATTAAATGACGAAAAGTCGCCTAAAAACGGGATGTTGATGGATTTTGGCGATTTAAAAAAAATGGTTAAAAAAGAGATTATTGATATTTTCGACCATGCATTGGTTCTTAACAAAGAGAGCGATGTAGAATTAATAAAAACCATGAAAAAGCATTTTGCGAATATTCAATTGGTAAATTATCAACCTACAAGCGAAAATATGCTCATTGATTTTGCACAACGACTGCAAAATATATTACCCAATAAAATTAAACTTTATTCTTTGTTGTTACGAGAGACGGCAACTTCCTATGCCGAATGGTATGCAGATGACAATTGTTGAAAAAAAAACCAAAAAAAACACTTCGGATTGATTTTTTTATTATTTTTGCACTTCCTAAAGCGGATGTGGCGTAATTGGTAGCCGCGCCAGACTTAGGATCTGGTGCCGAGAGGCGTGGGGGTTCGAGTCCCTTCATCCGCACAAAAAAAGAGTCATTAATGACTCTTTTTTTAATTTCAACATTTTTATCGTATAAAAAAACGCCAAATACTGATTGTATTTGGCGTTTTTTATTTTATAAGCGTTTAGTATCTATTTACGCCATTCAAGTCCTCATAAGCTTGTTTTAAACGAGCTACAGTGTATTTTTCGCCTTCTCGTAGCCATGCACGAGGATCGTAATATTTTTTATTGGGCTTGTCGTCTCCATCTGGATTTCCAATTTGACCTTGCAAGTATGCTTTTTGGGTTTTATAATAATTCATGACTCCTTCCCAATATGACCACTGAGTATCGGTATCAATATTCATTTTCACCACGCCATAAGAGATGGCTTCTTTTATTTTTTCTGGTTCGGAACCTGATCCACCATGAAATACAAAATTCACTGGATTGGGTTCTGTTTTAAGTTTCTTATGAATATATTCCTGAGAGTTTTTCAAAATAATAGGTTCTAATCTAATATTCCCTGGTTTATAAACCCCGTGTACATTTCCAAAAGAGGCTGCAATCGTAAAGCTGTCGCTAATTTTACTTAACTCTTCATAAGCATATGCCACATCTTCGGGTTGTGTATATAATTTTGAACTATCGATTCCGGTATTATCAACGCCATCTTCTTCACCGCCTGTAATTCCAAGTTCGATTTCTAATGTCATTCCGATTTTACTCATTCGAGTCAAATATTTTTTACAAATATCAATATTTTCCATCAGTGTTTCTTCGGACAAATCGAGCATATGAGAGCTGAAAAGGGGTTTTCCGTGGGTTTTATAAAAAGCTTCACCAGCATCCAACAAACCATCAATCCAAGGCAATAGTTTTTTTGCTGCATGGTCGGTATGCAAAATTACAGGAATTCCATAATGTTCTGCCATCAAGTGCACATGTTGAGCACCTGAAACCGCACCTGCTATCGCTGCTTTTTCTTGATCATTTTTTAAAGATTTTCCAGCATAAAACAAAGCACCTCCATTTGAAAACTGAACAATAATTGGTGAATTAACCTCTTTGGCAACTTCCATAACGGCATTCACAGAGTTGGTTCCAACCACGTTCACAGCTGGCAATGCAAAATGCTGCTCGCGAGCAATTCTGAAGATTTCGTGAACATCTTTTCCGGTTGCAACTCCTGGTTTTACGATTGATGAAATTTTTTCGCTCATTTTTTTATATTTTAAATTATATCTATATTTACTTGTGATACTATTCTTAAACTATTAATTTCCAATGCTAAAAGACTACCCATCCCAACTTTCGAACGACGATAACAACCATTGTCAAGGGCAATATACGGTGAGTTTTCGTCTTCAATAGTCGACAGGATGAAATCCAAACTTAAAGGAACATGACCATGAATTATTTTTCGATTTCCAATTTTTTCCGGTTTTACTTTAAAGTTTCTCAATTGAATCATGGCTAATTTATCCGAAAAAGGATCCTCAATTTCAAAATTCAAACCTGCATGTACAATTACATACTTATCTGTTAGCACATAATATTTTAAATTTTCAAGCCATTTGATGTATTTTTCTGGAATATCCAATGGTCTTTTTACTTTAAAACTCCGCAATGTCTGTTTTCCGCCTACCGATTTCCATAATTTCAAAGCCGATTTATCAGGAAATAAATGGTACCATTTGCGGTTTTTTTCTCTTCTATAAGCCTCAAGCATGTATTCTTCGTGATTTCCACGAAGACAATTTACATTTGGAAATTCTTTTTGAAGCTTCATAATATAAGACATTACTTTTTTGGAATGAGGTCCGCGATCTACGTAATCACCCAAAAAGGTAATAGTATCTTCTTTTGACGGAGAAATATGATTTTCGATCAAAGATTTTAGTGTCTTATGACACCCATGTATGTCTGGAATCACCCAGTGATTCATATTATGTTATTTTTTACCTTGATTCGCCACTTCATCCATTAATTTTTTCAATGTTTCTTCATCTGCCAAAAAGTAATCTTTAACAAGATTCATATTTTCGTCAAATTCAAATACATATGGAATTCCAGT
>JAQUHH010000163.1 GCA_028683685.1 Bacteroidales bacterium | reverse complement strand
TGATATTGGTACTGGAGGAGGCTTTCCGGGTATTCCATTAGCAATTATGTTTCCTGATGTAAATTTCGATCTGGTTGACAGTATTGGTAAAAAAATTATGGTGGTAGATGATATTGCTGATAAACTCAATCTGACAAATGTAAATGCAATTAAGTCACGTGCTGAAAATATGCCAGCTAAATACGATTTTGTTATTAGTCGAGCGGTTACGGCTTTCCCCGATTTTGTCAAAATTACCCAAAATCTCTTCCGAAAACCTAATAGTAAGTCTCCAAAGGGGATTATTTATTTAAAAGGTGGAGATTTTAGTGACGAAATTAAAGGTTTTTCTGCATGTAAGCTGTACAATATTAGCGATATTTTTGATGATGAGTTTTTTGTAACAAAAAAAATTATCTTTTTACCAAAGAAATTTTAAAAAAAAACAGATTTGTTTTGTTTGATTAAAATTAAAATACTATTTTTGCAGTCCGTTTAAAAAATGATAACGATTAAAAAAAGATAACAGATGAAAAGGACATTTCAACCTTCAAATAGAAAAAGAAGGAATAAACACGGTTTCAGAGAAAGAATGGCCACAGTTGAAGGTCGTAAAGTCTTAGCTAGAAGAAGAGCTAAAGGAAGAAAAAAATTAACTGTTTCTGACGAAGGTCGTCACAAAAGATAGTATTTTTTCTTAATAATGATATTAAAAAAAACTGTTTGCAATCCGCAAGCAGTTTTTTGTTTGCTTATATGCACCATTCAAGAATTTACTAACCTCTTTATCGA
This sequence comes from Bacteroidales bacterium, assembly GCA_028683685.1. Lineage (GTDB taxonomy): Bacteria > Bacteroidota > Bacteroidia > Bacteroidales > WCHB1-69 > JAQUGA01. The sequence goes on along the minus strand of JAQUHH010000163.1, from coordinate 5,051 downwards.
TAATACCTATTGTATAATACTATAATCAGGCTCTAATATAAATTTTTGCCCGTAGGGCATATATATTAGTAAAAATCTTACTAAAGATTTTTACTATTTCTGCGTAGCGAATTAACCTTTTATGATTTAATTTACTTGGGTTTAAACCCTGCTAAACAAATAATGCTTTTTGTTTAATTTTTGGCAAAGTATTTGATAACTGCAGGCGGTAGTTTTTACGTTTATAGACGAGAAATGTAAAAAAAAACTGTGATTTTCTTGTTTTAAGCAAAAATAAACTATCTTTGTGATGATAAAATTATGTTTAATTAATGCCTTTCGATTATGAAACATTTAACAATTTTGATTTGTGCAACACTCCTATCCGTAGGATTATTTGCACAGGAGGTAGACATGTTGTCGAAACGTGGTGAGATGATATTGCCTCAACAAGGGGAAATGGCTTTAGGTATTGACGCAATGCCTGTTTTTGGTTATTTCGGAGATTTATTTAATGGTACAGTGGGTAACAACACTAATTTTGGTTTTGTGAACGGTCTTTACAATGCTAACACTATTTATGTTAAGTATTACCTCGAAGACCAAGTTGCAATTCGTGGTGCTGTTCGTATTGGTTACGAAAACTGGATTGATAAAGAGTTTGTAACTATGGATCAGCAAATTCCGGATCCTTTGGTTCAGGTAACCGACAAGTACACTTTTAACTCTACTAACATTGGTGTTGGTGCTGATTATTTAATGTACAGAGGTAAAGGTCGTGTTCAAGGTTATTACGGTGGTGGTGCGTTCATCAACTACAACAGTTGGAGAGACTCATACACATACGGTAATCCTATTACCACACAATTTTCTTCACCAAATTGGTTTGATTTTGAAATAAATCCATTAACAGGTGATCCATTTGGCGAAGTAAGTGGTGGCGAAAGAATTCTTGAACAATACAGTAACAACGATTTTGGAATTACTTTACGCGGTGTCATTGGTGTTGAATATTTCTTCGCACCAAAAATCTCAGTTGGCGGAGAAATGGGTTTGGGAATAAACTTTAACCAAGATGGTGGTTTCCAAACAGTTGAACGTTGGACAGGCACAGAAGTTGAAGTTGAAACAACAGAACTCCCTCATGACAATTTCAAAGGAGTTGATAACTTTACTTCCGCTTCATGTTTTATCATGTTCCATTTTTAGTATTAATGAAAAAGAGTAATAATTTAAAATTTTAATGTTATGAAAAATATTATTTCAATTATGTTAATCGCTGCTTTCGGCGTAATGTTAGTGTTCACAGGTTGTAAAGAAGAAGAATACACTCCAGAACCACTTCCAATGGTTACTGTTTCTGGTCAGGTTTTAACTGAGTTAGATCTTACAAATGCTGTTGCTGAGAGGGTTCCAGCTGGAACAACAATTATCTTTAGAATTAATGCTAGAGATTTGGTAGCTGTTCCAATCGTTGGATATGCTTATCAAACTTTACAGTATGAAACTACTGTTGGTGCTGATGGTACTTTTACGATTCAGTTGCCTACTGTTAATTTTAATGCTGTTCCTGTTGAAGTAGTTCTTAATCCTTTCGTAAAAGAGCAAACTATTGCTGCTGATAATAAGAAAGAAATGGTTTTCGAATCAAGTTCGAACTATAATTTTACAACTACTGAAGGTGAAGACTACTATAAAGTTTATGTTTATGATGTGTTTACTATCTATGAATATTAGAAAGTAATGTGAGAAAATAAGAAAGGCTGTCTCAACAGAGGCGGCCTTTTTTTATACAATCATATAAAGAAACGCAAAAAAATGACATGTTGTACCTCCCAGTATCGTAATATGCCATATTCCATGTCCGAATGGAATGCTTTTAACCAGATAAAATAAAACACCCACACTATAGCTTAAACAACCAGCCAGTAAAAACCAAAGTGTTGTTGATGAGGCATTCTTAATTAATGGGACAATTGCAATTATTATAATCCATCCCATTGCAACATAAAGCCATGCCGACAATTTGCGCTCCTGTGCAGTGCCTTTGTAAAAGAACAATTTGTAAATCACACCTATCAGAGCAACTCCCCAAATAATGCCGAAAATAACCCAACCAAAAGCCCCTTTTAATGTAACCAAACTTATAGGAGTGTAGGTTCCTGCTATTAAAATATAAATCATTGAGTGATCAAAAATATTTAAACGAGATTTTTTTCTCAAATCTTTTGTGCTATGAAAAAGTGTTGATGAAACATAAACAGCTATCATAGACGAGCCAAAAATACTAAAACTGACAATTTTCCACACATTGCCTTCTATTGCCGAAAAGACAACCAGCAACACTAAACAAGCAATAGCAATTAATACCCCTACAGCATGACTCAGACTATTAAAAATCTCTTCTGCCTTTATTAATCTTTTGTTTTTCTTCATAGGCACAAAGTTATGATATCTTTTCGAAATAAATTTAACTATTTAGGCTAATCTTATGTCGAACTCACGTTATTTATGAATTTGAATTTTGTTATTTAGATTTTAAATATTTGTATTTTGGCACTCGATTAAACTCAGTGCAGGCAAGCTCAATACGGCGCATGCCCCATGCCATGTTTTGAGAAAAAAGAAAATACATATTCTAAATTCAAACCAACTAAAATAATTACGATTTTCTCCTCCAAAACCTTGCTTTTTATAAAAAATCTCACTTAATTTGCTATCAGTAATAAAAAATACTATACACCTGGCAAATGATAAAAGGTAAACATATACAGCAAGCGGTTTGTGATTTTGTGTACTCGTGGGAGGTGGAAGGTTTAGGTGTAAGCAACATGTCAACAAATGTAAAAACACAGACGATTAGATATATGCGATAGTAACAAAATTAAAATAAGAAAGGATTTAGCTTTTGACAAGACAGTGCAAATTTGATGGAACCGGAACGCAGTGGAGCTCGGCGGAGCCAAATTTATTTTGTTTTTTTGCATCCCCGTAAAAGAAGAAAGAAACCCCACCTACATTGCATACATTGCCAAAATCACACGAGCCAGCTACAGCCAAAGCATTACAAAAGATCGCTACTTTTCTAATTGGTAAAAAAGATTATTGCAAATAAAATGACAGAGAAAAGGACTATAAGATTAAGCATACTTGGTAGAGAATTTAACCTAGGAATCCACGATATAGTAGATTTTTTGCATTCCAAAGGTTATGACAACATACCTGTGAATCCTAATACCAGAATAACACATGAACAATATTTAGCTTTATTAAATGAGTTTAAAGATAATAACAAAACATTTAAAGTACATAGAGACTCTCAAACTCAAAAGACAGATCAATCAGACGAGGTTAGATTGATTGGAAAGATTGATTTAACTTCATTAAACGCCAAAGTCAATCTTATAAATGAAAATAGGAATTCACCTAAAATAGACGAAAAGAAGAAACCTGATAAAAATGTTCTGAAAAGAAAAGATGATTATCAAAATAACGATAGCTTTCTGCAAGATATTTGGCAAATTCATACTGATGTTCAGGAACAGATGCTACGGTTGCGTTCTGCTCCTGTAAGTATTATTCCTGAATCAGCAAGAATAGTTGGAGAGAAATTATTCTTAACTTTAGACGAGAACGATAAAACAGGAAAAATTATTGAAGAAATTGTCTCATTATTTCAAATTACTGTAAGCGAAATTAATTTAGAAAAGAGATATTTATATGTTGACTCTATTGTTTCTCATAATTTGTCAAGAGACCAAAAGAGACAATTATCAAAAAGAGCAGCAGCTAATTTTATTAAAATTCATCCACAACCAGTTATTGATGGATATTTTAAAAAGAAAAGTTCACCTATTAGCAGTTTGACAAAACTGCTAGAGAAATCTAGGTTGGATTATTCTTTTGATAGCAATGGTCGTTTGCAAATATCCATTAATGATTTAAATAAATTAGAGAATACCTTTAATCATAAAGGAATTAGTCTAATTATACCAGAAGTTGCAAGTGTTATTCTCCAACTTTCTCCCAATCTCCATTACTACTTATCAAAAGAATTTCCAAAAGTTTTTAAACATAATTGTGATAATATAAATGTCTCAAATGTTATTATCACGAAAAATAGTTATTTCTCTGAACCTATTTATGAATTTTTAAATAAAGAAATTGGATTAAATCTGACATGGTATAAATTTATTTTTCGTGTCAATGCTGAAGTTTTGGATAACTATAATCCCAAATCTTGCCCCTATGAACTTCCTGAATTAAATAAAGATGATAATTCATTCTGTTTTTATGTTAATATTGAAAAAGATTACAGTGATAACTTTATTCTTTTTGAGGAAGAAAAGTTTGAATTTAATCTTAAATATACCCGTTTAAAAAAGTTTTTTAATTCTTTTTTTGGAGCACATAATATTTCATTTCAAGCAGTCTTCAATTATTCATTTGATAATAAAAAATTCGATTCAATTTTTTTTGAGCAAATACAAAATTCTTTGTTTGATAATATTTCCTTTAGCGAATCAACAATGTCAATTGGCATTGATTTCAATTGGAAAGTCAAGCAAATAGATGAAATAATTTCGGAATTACAATTTAAATATCCTTTTGTTCATTTTGGACTTTATAGGAATCATAGATGCAATATAGATTTTAAAATACAGGATTTAACATTAGACGAAGTTGAAAATTTATTGCGAGAGAAATTCCCATCAATACAAACCCGAAGAAACGATAGAGAAGGAAATCTTTACTTTTTTCAAGAATACCAGACACAAGAACAATCGATTATCATTCGAGATATGATAAATTCAGAATTGGACGAGTTTGATACCAATGCCTTTGATTTTGGTTTATATGAAATTCCTAATAACAAGGAAAAGTATATAATAACTATTGATAATCAATCAAAAAGAGAGTCATTGGTTGCTGCTGTTAAAGAATTAAGAGGGACAAATTTTTGCATTGGGAAAAATGACTTTGGAAAACTATTTCGAGTGAATTATCCTGAAATGATTTTTGATATTTCAGGCGATAATTTTGAGCAAACTAAACAAGTTTTTGAATCTAAA
>JAQUHH010000162.1 GCA_028683685.1 Bacteroidales bacterium | reverse complement strand
ATTTTGTAAAGAATTCAATGTAAAATATGCAGAAAGAGGATTGATGAAAAACATAGAGGGATTTGATTTGGATTATGCTTTTACAGTGGGTTGGAGATGGTTGATAAAAAGTGATGTTAAGTTGATTGTATTACATGATTCACTGTTACCTAAGTATCGAGGGTTTGCTCCATTGGTGAATATCTTAATTAATGGAGAAAATGAAATTGGAGTTACAGCATTGTTTGCAAGTGAACATTATGATGCAGGAGACATTATTTTACAAAAGTCCATTGCAATTGAATACCCTATAAAAATTAAGAATGCAATTGAAAAAGTTTCAGTTTTGTATTCGGAAATAGTGTTGGAATTGATAAGAAAAATTGATAATTCTGAAAGTATATGTGGTGTTGTTCAAAATGCTAGAGAGGCTTCATATAGTTTATGGCTGTCAGATGAAGATTATCAAATTGATTGGTCAAAAGATGCAAGTTTTATTCATCGATTTATAAATTCGGTTTCTTATCCATACAAAGGAGCGTCAACATTGATAAATGGAAATGTCAAAGTTCGAATTATGGATTCACAATTGTATGATGATGTAGTTGTTGAAAATAGACACTTTGGTAAGGTAATTTTCATAGATGATGGTTGTCCGGTAATCGTTTGTGGTATTGGTCTTTTGAAGGTGACAGAAATGTTCGACGAAAAATCGGGATTAAGTATGATTCCATTGAAAAAATTCAGAACAAAATTTACAAGTTGATTTTTTATATTTAATGTCATATGATTATTTTGACCTGCAAGATAAAATGAATCAACCTTGTTTAAGTATAGAAAAATTAAACCTTTTGTTTTAAAATTAATTAAATAATGACCCCATTCAATAAACCCTATCTCACAGGAAAAGAGACACTTTATATGGAGAATGCCATAAAATCTGGCAAAATATAAAATAGTATCTTAGTTTTGTGTAAATATTATTTTAGAAATTTTTACGAGAAAACACCACAATGAATACAGAATACATACATCAACTTATTAAGCAAGGAGAAGGCTTAACTATTGAGTTTAAGACGGCAAAACACGAAATTCCGAAAAGTGTTTTCGAGACAGTGTGTGCTTTTCTAAATAGAATTGGTGGAATCATTTTGTTGGGCGTTTCGGATGATGGTGAAATAAATGGTATTGAGCAAAAATATGTTCAAAAAATTAAAAAAGAGTTAGCGAATGCATTAAATAATCCTCAAATTATAAATCCACCTATCTATATTCAAGCCGATGAAATTGAGATAGATGATAAAACTATTTTATTTTTACATGTGTATGAGAGTTCACAAGTACACAATACCCGTGGATTAATTTTTGATAGAAATAATGAAGGCGATTATAACATTACTTTAAATACGAATTTGGTAGCTAATTTATATATCCGAAAACAAAGTACTTTTACCGAAAACAAGATATATCCTTATGCTACAGTTAAGGAACTTCGTACTGATATTATTCAACGTGTACGACAAATGGCTTTAAATAGGCAACCCGGTCATTTATGGGAAAGTATGACGGATATGGAATTACTTCGGAGCGTTCAGCTATTTCAGACCGATTATTCCACAGGAAAAGAAGGATTAACATTGGCATCTATATTGCTTTTTGGGCGTGATGATGTTATTGCTTCGGTTTTGCCTTTTCATAAAACAGATGCAATATGCCGTGTTCAAAATTTAGATAGATACGATGATCGTGATGATATTAGAACAAACTTAATCGAAAGTTACGATCGTTTGATGCGTTTTGTAGAAAACAACTTTCCTGAAAAATTTGTACTAAAAGACGATATCCGAATTAGTGTTCGTAATTTAATCTTTCGCGAAATAATTGCAAATACACTTATGCACCGTGAATATACAAATCCTTTTCCTGCAAAACTTATAATTACTAAAAATATGGTTTATACCGAAAATGCTAACAAATCTCATGGGGAATTACAATTACAACCAGGAAATTTTTCACCATTCCCTAAAAACCCAGTGATTGCAAGAGTTTTTAAAGAAATTGGAAGAGCTGATGAATTAGGGTCTGGAATAAGAAACATTTATGAGTATTTTAGTTATTACTCAAAACAAAAACCTATTATAGAAGAAAAAGATATTTTTAAATGTACAGTTTTTCTGGATGATGTTTTACATAAAACAGAAGATGTCGAAAAAGATGTCACAAAAGATGTCACAAAAGATGTCACAAAAGATGTCACAAAAGATGTCACAAAAGAAAAGAGGAAAGAAATTATTCTAAATTTAATAGAAACAAAACAAGAAATTACTAGTGATACAATAGCAAAAAGTTTAAATGTGACCAGACGGACAATATTAAGAGATATTGAAGAACTTAAAAAAGAATTGAAAATAAAAAGAATTGGTGGTAGAAAAGACGGTTATTGGAAAATTCAAAAAAACATAAAATTATGATACCATTTAACAAACCCTATTTAACAGGAAAAGAAACGATTTATATAGAAGATGCTGTAAAATCTGGCAAAATCTCTGGAAATGGTAAATACACAAAAAAGTGCCAAGAATACTTTGAATCCAATTATGGGTTTAAAAAGTGCTTGCTAACGACTTCCTGTACCGATGCATTGGAAATGGCAGCTATTCTCTGTAATGTAGAACCTGGTGACGAGGTGATTGTGCCATCTTATACTTTTGTTTCCACCGCTTTGGCATTTGTGCGTCAAGGAGCTAAAATAGTTTTTGCTGACAGCCGAAAAGATCATCCAGGAATAGATGAAGATATCATAGAAACTTTAATCACGTCCAAAACAAAAGCCATTGTCCCTGTGCATTATGCTGGTGTTGCTTGTGATATGGATAAAATTATGAGCCTTGCAGATAAATACAATTTATTTGTTGTAGAGGATGCTGCTCAAGCAATTGATTCTTTTTATACTGGAGCAGATGGTGTAAAAAGAGCTTTAGGTTCTATTGGACATTTATCTGCATTTTCGTTTCATGAAACAAAAAATATTATTAGTGGGGAAGGCGGGATGTTGAGCATCAATGACGAGCGTTTTGTGAAACGAGCCGAAATCATTTGGGAAAAGGGAACCAATCGTGCGGAGTTCTTCCGTGGCGAAGTTAATAAATATGGTTGGGTAGATACGGGTTCCTCTTTTTTGCCTTCTGAAGTAACTGCTGCTTTTCTTTGGGCACAAATAGAAAATTTACAATTTATTCAAGCCAAACGCAAGGCGATCTGGGAAAAATATTATAAATTATTTTCTCAACCGACTGAGAATGATTTTTCTCTGCCCTTTATTCCAGATTATGCAAGTAATAATGCGCATATGTTTTATCTGGTTTGTGAAAATTTGCAGCAACGTACGGAATTAATAAATAAATTAAAAGATAATGATATTCTTGCAGTATTTCATTATCTTTCGCTGCATAAAAGCGAGTTTTACCAAGCAAAACATGATGGACGAGAACTGCCAGAATGTGATAGATATTCAGATTGTTTGGTAAGGTTGCCAATGTTTTTTGAATTGACCGATGAAGAAATTCAGATGGTTTGGGAAGTAATTAGAACGCCAGTAAGCAAGTGACCGAATGCCTGGGTGACTGAGTAACTGAGTAACTAAGTGACCAAGTAACCAAGTGACTAAGTGAATGAGTAACCAAGTGACCAAGTAACTAAGTAACTAAGTAACCAAGTAACTAAGTGACCAAGTAACCAAGTAACTAAGTGACTAAGTAACCAAGTACTCAATTTACTCAGGCGTGAGCGCCCAGTTACTCAGTCACCCAGTTACCCAGTCACCTTCTTAACACCCAGTTGTTAAATATTAATATTGATAAAATGAAAACACATAAAGATTTAGATGCTTGGAAAAACTCAATTGGTTTAGTAACAGATGTTTATAAAACAACTCAGGGATTCCCTAAAATTGAACAATTTGGATTGACGAACCAAATTCGGCGTTCTGCTGTTTCTGTTCCGTCAAACATTGCAGAAGGTGCTGGACGGAAGTATAAGAAAGAGTTTATCCAGTTTTTATTTATTTCACTAGGAAGTCTTGCAGAACTTGAAACTCAATTAATTATATCTAATAATATTGATTATATTTCTGAAGAAGAATTAGAAACTTATAATCAGAAAATCAAAACGATTTCAAATCAGATACATGGACTTGTTAAGTATTTAAGTAACCAAGTGACTAAGTAACTAGGTAACCAAGTAACCAAGTAACCAAGTAACCAAGTAACCAAGTAACCAAGTAACTAAGTAACTAAGTACTCAATTTACTCAGGCGTGAGCGCCCAGTTACTCAGTCACCCAGTTACCCAGTCACCTTCTTAACACCCAGTTACCCAGTTACCTTCTTAACACCCAGTTATCCAGTCACCTTCTTCCACATCTAATAATCCATTAAAATATGAAACAAAACAAACATCTATTATCCATCATTTTAGCCATTGGCTTGCTCTTACGTTTAATCTTCTTATTTTGGGGAGCAGCTTTATATTATCCTAAAAGTATTTTCTTATTTGGGGATAGCTCATCATATGCAAATTCTTTTATAAACCTCTGGGAACATGGTTCTTATGCAATATGGTTAGGTAATTTAGATTCTTATATGGGACGAGGTCCTGGTTATCCATTTTTTTGGGGCTTGCACTATATTGTTTTTGGACTTAAATATGTTTACGAAGCTGTTGCTGTTAGCCAGATTTTACTTGATGTTTTGGCTATAAAATTGGTTTTCGATGTGGTGAAAAAACTCTCCAAAAAAGTTCTAACCCCTTATATTGCTGCTTTTTTATATGCTGTTTATCCATTTGTAATTGTCTGGTTGACTATTACTGGGACTGAGGCTTTTGCTACATTCTTAGTGGTTTTAATTTTGTGGACTTATTATACTCGAGTGGATTCCTATAAAAAGTACATCATACTTGGTCTATTAATTGCGTATGCTACATTGACAAGACCCTATTTGGGATTGTTTATGCCCTTTGTTATTTTAGCAGATTTTGCTCAAGGGAAAAAAATAATTCCTTTGTTTAAACATGGATTTATTATATCGATGGTATTTGTATTGATATACGGTATATGGCCTCTTCGAAATTATGTAAATCATGATAAGTTTGTTATTTTTAACAGTCCTGCTTCTGGTTATTATGCTTTTCAAAAAGATTTTAACTCTTTCAGGTCGTGGCTATACTCATGGAAACCCTATTCTCCACTTATTAATGAATATACAGAACAAATTTTATATACGAATGACACCTTAGAAATACCAGCAAATGTATTTGAAAATGATGCGGAGCGTAAATTATTTAATGATTTAATTGAAAAATGCAGGACCTGTGGTAGTTCGTTTTATAATAGAAAATATGGTAAGTTGTTAGAAAATCATTGCAATGATGAAATTGCCATAGGTTTTAGGGCCTTAAGAGAGTCTTTTGTTTCACGGAATAAGTTCTACTATCATGTAGAAATTCCTTTTACTACTTTTTTTCGATCGGTTTTTAAGTTTTCCACCGCTGAAAACCCATCTTTGTTAAACTCTCTTTTGCTTTTTTATCGAATGATAACATTGGTTTTGGGTTTCCTTGGTGCTTTTTATTTTATATTGAAAGATAGAAAAATGTTGTTTTTAATTTTATACCCTGTTTTTTGGTATATATATTTATCTATAGGACATGGACAATTTGAAATTCGCTATCTGCTTCAAGCCGATGTGATGTTGTTGTTGATTGGGGTTTTATTTGTTGAAAGGGTGTATTTGAGAGTTAAGGGTGTAATGTTTAATGTGTAAGGGTGTAATGTGTAATGTGTAACAAAGTA
>JAQUHH010000004.1 GCA_028683685.1 Bacteroidales bacterium | reverse complement strand
TACTTGATGGATGAACTGCCGCAATTTAATACCAAAATTTTCATTTACAGTTTGTTTTATGTTATATATTATATTTATCCAACTGCGAATTTATGGAATAATATTTATGTACTCAAATAAAAAACTCTTTTTTTAGAAATTTAGGTTTTTATAAACTTTTCATTTTAAAAAACCAATGAAAAAACGAATTTAACGAACTCATTTACAGATAAATTAACTCAATAAAAAGAATTATCAAAAAACACATCTACATTAACTGTTTTATATAAAAAAACCAAAAAAATGGAGAAACAAATCACAATTGCCAAAAATTCCCTAAATTGCCAAAAATTTGAATAGAAAAATAAAAAAACAAAATAGAATCATGGTTAACAAACAATTAATTGACCCAAAAAGCATTGTCGTCATTGGTGCTTCCAATGATGTGAGCAAACCAGGTGGCAAAATCCTTAAAAACATAGTAGACGGGAACTATCAAGGGAAACTGATGGTTGTCAACCCAAAAGAAACAGATATTCAAGGAATTAAATGTCATAATTCTGTCAACGACTTACCAGAAGTTGATTTGGCAATACTGGCCATTGCCGCTAAATATTGTCAGCAAACCGTAGAAGTTTTAGCAAAACAAAAAAACACCAAAGCTTTTATCATTCTTTCGGCTGGTTTTAGCGAAGAGAGCGAAGCTGGAGCAGAATTAGAAGCTCAGATTGTAAAAACCATCAACGAAGTAAGCGGCGTTTTGATTGGCCCCAATTGCACCGGCGTTTTAACACCCAAACATCACAGTATCTTCACATTACCTATTCCGAAATTAGAACCTAAAGGATGCGATTTCATTTCTGGTTCGGGAGCCACCGCATGTTTTATTATGGAAGCTGGTATTCCTAAAGGCTTAACCTTTGGTAATGTTTTTTCGGTTGGAAATGGAGCACAAATTGGAGTTGAAGAAATATTGGAATATTTTGATGAAACATTTGATCCAGAGACCAGTTCAAGGGTTAAGTTATTGTATATCGAAAATATCGACAAACCCGAAAAACTATTAAAACATGCCACCTCTTTGGTTCAAAAAGGCTGTAAAATAGCGGCTGTAAAATCGGGTTCGAGCGAAGCAGGCAGCCGTGCTGCATCCTCACACACAGGTGCTTTGGCAAGTCCTGACGTTGCCGTAGAAGCCTTGTTTCGTAAAGCTGGAATCGTACGCTGTTTTGGACGGGACGATTTGATTAATGTAGCATCCGTTTTTATGCATCCTGAAATAGAAGGAAAAAACATCGCTATTATCACACACGCTGGCGGCCCCGCTGTAATGCTTACGGATTCTCTTTCGAACGGAGGAATGAACATTCCGGCCTTAGAAGGCGAAGCTGCCGATCAACTTTTAGACAAATTATTTGCCGGTTCATCCGTTCATAATCCCATCGACTTTTTGGCTACAGGCACGGCCGAACAATTGGGGATTATCATTGATGATATCGACACTAAGTTTGATACTATTGACGCTATGGTTGTCATTTTTGGAACGCCTGGATTGGTTCCCCTTTGGGACGTATACAAAGTTTTGGACGAAAAGATGAAAACGAGCAAAAAGCCAATTTTCCCAGTCCTACCCTCTACTTTGACAGCCAAAGATGAAGTGGCCGAATTCTTATCCAAAGGACGTATTAATTTCCCTGACGAAGTGGCGCTAGGCAATGCCTTATCACGCATTTATCACACTCCAAAACCAATGGTTGAAAAAATCTGCCATCATGAAATAGACACTGCTCTTGTTAGAGCCATTATCGATTCTTGCAAAAATGGATATATTGACCCAGACCAAACGATTGGCTTGCTTGATGCAGCTGGAATTCCCCGTGCGGGTCAGGCCACCGTTCATACGCTTGACACGGCCATTGAGGCCGCCAAAAAGATCGGTTTCCCATTGGTCATGAAAGTAGTAGGACCCGTTCATAAATCAGACGTTGGCGGAGTTGTCTTAAATGTAGACAGCGAAGAAAAAGTAGCGTATGAATTTGAACGAATGATGAAAATTCCTGAAACCTATGCCGTTTTGATGCAAGCCATGCTATCTGGAACAGAACTCTTTGTTGGGGCAACTCGCGAGGATAAATTCGGGCACATGATTATGTGCGGCCTAGGAGGCATTTTTATTGAAGTTTTGAAAGATGTAAATGCTGCTTTGGTTCCCGTTTCAAAAAAGGAAGCCATGTATATGATTGAAAATCTGAAAGGATACAAAATACTAGAAGGTGTTCGCGGACAAGAAGGAGTAAACATTGATTTGTTTGCCGATGTGGTTGTTCGCCTATCTACTCTTTTGCAAGCAGCACCGGAAATTATAGAAATGGACATTAATCCACTTCTTGGCAAAGCCGATAAAGTAGTTGCTGTAGACGCTCGAATAAGGATTGAAAAGTAAAATAATCCCTAATTATATAAACTGTCGTATACATTTATATACGACAGTTTTTTTTATCGACTTTTTGTTTAATTTTGCAAGTTCTATTGAATAAAAATGATTAAAAGTATTTTACGATATACCGCCTTTTCACTCCGTACTTTAACCAATAAAAAAGTCAGAATGGTTTTAGCTTACGAATGGAAGAGGTATACTATTGGGCATCGAACATTTGTCAATGCCAAAGATCAAAAACCAAACACAAATGATCACGTTACAGCACTTTACATTGCTGTTGAATGGCTATTAAGAAGTCAATATTATATGATTGACTATGGCTTTGGATCCTACCGCCTAGGCAAAAAATGGACCACCTCCTATCCAGAAACTACTGGATACATTATTGAAACGCTAATAAAATACAGCCATTTAAAAAAAGAAAATGAAATTAGAAATTGCTGTTTGCGAGCAGCTGATTGGCTTTTAAGCATTCAGAAACCGAGTGGTGGTTGGCAAGGTGAGACCATGGAAGACAATAAAAATGAAGTTGTTTTTAATACAGGCCAAATCATTAGAGGATTGCTTTCTGTACATTGTGAAACAGATGAACAAAAATATTTAGATGCTGCCATCAAAGCTGGTGATTGGCTTGTTGAAATTCAAGAAGCAGAAGGAATGTGGATTAAAAATGCTTTTATGGGCGTAGCTCGAGTTTACGATAGTTACGTAGACGTTCCTTTGATTCACTTATCTGGATTTACAAAAGACGACAAATATAAAAATGCAGCCATCAAAAACTTAGATTGGATTGTTGATCATAAGCAAGAAGAAAACGGATGGTTTAACGATTGTGACAATACCATAAAACATAACGACAGGCCCATTTTACACACCATTTGCTATACCATTGACGGTCTAATTGAAGCTGGGAATCTACTGGATGAACCCAGGTACATCCAAGCCGGTAAAAGGGCAGCCGATGCTTTGTTGAGCAACTACAATCAACACTCTGTTTTAAAAGGAAGATTTGACAAAAACTGGAACGGCTATGAATTTCCAATACTAACGGGATATGCTCAATTGGCAGTAATCTGGATGAAACTTCATCATTTGTACCCCGAAGATGGCTATTTTAAAGCAGCCCAATCCATTAACAACCAACTCGTTTGGCTTCAATTTGACGATGCTCGTTTTGGCAATATCAACGGAGGAATTGCAGGGACATTCCCTTTTTGGGGAAAATATGAACCTTTTTCTTTCCCCAATTGGGCATCAAAATACCTTGTTGACAGCATTATGATGGAACTTCAAATCCTTAAACATACGCTTTAAAATGAAAAGCGACTTAAGCCTTATAGATTTTGTAAAAGAGCTTCCAATCACCAGCGAAGACACTGTATTTGTGTCTTCTGACTTATTCAAACTAGCTTTGGCCTGTCACCAACAAAAAATTAAATTTTCAGCCAATTTACTCATAGATGCCTTACTCGCTCAACTCCCCAATGGAACCCTAGTAATTCCAGCTTACACCGATGATTTAAAATCTGGAGATTGTTTTGATATTCGACATTCAAAACCCAACACAGGAGCACTTTCTATGGCATGTTTTAAACGTCCTGAATTCATCCGAACCAGCGATCCTTTTCATTCATTTTTTGTTGCTGGAGTTCAGAAAGAAAACTTTGCTAATCTGAACAATCAATCAACTTTTGGAACCGATTCTGGCTTTGCAATACTACACAAACTCAATGCTAAAGCTATTTTTATTGATGTGACATTACAAGACAGCTTTACATTTGTTCATTATTGCGAAGAGAAACTAAAAATAAAATATCGAAAATTCAAAGCCCATCAAATACATTATACTTTTAATACAGGCGAAGAAAGCCTCATTACTCATCAATTTTTCACCCGAAAAAAAGGGTATGTATGCAATTTTCATCAATTGGAAAATCAGTTGGAAAAAAGAGATATTCTTAAATCCCATTCATGGCTAAACAGCACAATAAAATTTGCCAATTACAATGAATTATATGATTTTATTTCTGAAGACATTGCACTAAACAAAGCTAGAAATGTACATAAATTTAGCTTCTACGAGTATTTCAGATGTACGGCCAAGCAAATTTTAAGCCGTAAATAATAATTTCAAACAATTTTGTTTTATATCTGTTAGTAATACAAATGAAAAATAATAAACTTATGAAATCTGACATTCAATTGGCAAAAGAAGCAACCATGCTTCATATTAATGAAATTGCAAAACTGCTTAAAATCGACATAGATGACCTAGATCTATATGGTAAATACAAAGCCAAAATTCCACTAAAATATATAGATGAGAACAAAGTAAAAAAATCAAAATTGATTTTAGTAACAGCGATTACTCCCACCCCAGCGGGAGAAGGGAAAACAACCACCTCCATCGCTTTGGCACAGGGACTTAATAAAATTGGGAAACAAGCGACCGTAGTTCTTCGTGAACCTTCTTTAGGACCTGTATTTGGAATAAAAGGCGGAGCTGCTGGTGGAGGGATGTCACAAGTTCTTCCGATGGAAGATATCAACTTACATTTTACTGGTGATATAGGAGCCATTGAAAAAGCACACAATCTTCTTGCTGCATTAATTGATAACAATCTACAAAACAAAAACCACAATTTAAATATTGACCCTAGAACCATTGTTTGGAAACGCGTTATTGACATGAACGATCGTTCCTTAAGAAATATCACAATAGGATTGGGTGGACTTGCAGGAGGCATTCCCCGACAAAGCGGTTTCGATATTACAGCTGCCTCTGAAATAATGGCCATTATTTGTTTGGCAACTAGTATTGAAGATTTAAAAATAAAATTAGGCAATATTTTTATCGGGTATACTTTTGATAAAAAACCTATTTTTGCTCGAGACTTAAAGGCTCAAGGAGCCATGGCTTCACTTTTAAAAGAAGCTATAAAACCCAACTTGGTTCAAACCATGGAAAATACTCCGGCCATCATTCATGGAGGACCGTTTGCAAACATTGCACAAGGAACCAACTCATTGATTGCCACCAAAGTAGCACTTTCTCTTTCGGAATATGTCGTAACAGAAGCTGGTTTTGCCTCTGAATTGGGAGCCGAAAAATTCTTAGACATCAAAGCACAATACGGAAATCTCTCCCCAAACACTGCAGTTATTGTTGCTACAGTCAGAGCGATAAAATATCATGGAGGAGTGAAAGTAAAAGACTTAAATGAAGCTAATTTAGGAGCTATTATTAATGGTTTACCAAATTTAGATAAACATATTGAAAACATGCGTCACTTCAATCTTAATCCAGTAGTTGCTATCAATCGTTTTACGAGCGACACGGATGAGGAATTGGCTGCCATTAAAAAACATTGTCAAGACCAAGGCGTAAAAGTTGCCATCACTGATGGTTGGGCAAAAGGCGGAGACGGTGCCATAAAACTTGCTGAATTGGTCGTTGAAGAAGCTATAAAATGCCATAATTGTTTTCAGCCATTATACGATTTTAACAGTCCTATAAAAGATAAAATCAAAACTATTGCTCAAAAAATGTATGGAGCTGCCGATGTTGAATATTCACTTGCTGCCAAAAAAACAATACAAAATATTGAAAACTTAGGATTTGGGAATCTTCCCATTTGCATTGCAAAGACTCAAAAATCGCTTTCAGACAATCCTCTTTTATTTGGTCGTCCTCAGGGATTTATCGTCAGCATTCGAGAAGTTGAACTTGCTGCTGGTGCCGGTTTTATCATTCCCATTGCGGGAGACATTATGAGAATGCCTGGACTGCCATCAATTCCATCTTCTGAACATATTGACATTGATAACGATTCAAACATCAGCGGATTAGCATAAAAAATCTTTTTTATTTGCTTGTCATAAAACCCCGAAGGAACCCTCCTTTGGGGTTTTATTTTGAGGGTTCAATTAAATCTCGAATTACAACCGATGCTGCAAAGCATCCAAACATAGCAGGCATATAAGAAATTGTTCCTACGGTTGTCAACTTATTTTGCTCCTGAACTTCATTTATGACCACACACTCTTTGGGCACAATTTCGGGTGAAAAAATGGTCTTAAATCCGGTTCGAACTCCTAATTTGTGCAAACGTTTCCGCATAAAAAGCGCTAATTTGCATTGATACGTATCTGCAATATCGGCCACTCGAATTAAAGACGGGTCAAGTTTACCGCCCGCTCCCATAGAACTTACCACTTTAAGATTGTTTTGCAAAGCATGATAAATCAAAAAAACTTTGGGCGACAGCGTATCAATCGCATCCAAAACATAATCATACGAAGCCTCGTCGATGATTTTTTTCAGCTCGTCGTCTTTGCAATATTTCTGAATGGTATTGAGTTTAATGTCAGGATTTATATCAAGAAGACGCTCTTTTATCAACTCTGCTTTTGGTTTCCCAATCGTACTAATCATTGCGGGCAGTTGACGATTTCTATTTGTTACAGAAATGGTATCGCCATCAAACATCGTGATTTGCCCAATTCCGACCCTGCATAACATTTCTGCAGCGTAGGCTCCTACTCCTCCCAAACCGGCAACCAAGACATGGGCTTTCCGAAGACGCTCCATCTTTTCTTCTCCCAACATTAATACTGTTCGGGAATCCCAAGGTTCTTCTGACATTATTTAAAACAAGTTTGAAAATTATCCGCAATTTTTTGTTTCAACTGCTCTACTGTCATTTTTTTAAGAAAAGCTGCTTTTTCGTATATTTCCTCTATTGAGTGAGAACTCTCATCTGTTTCCAAAAAAATCTGTTTAGTCGGAATTAACGGAAAAACTTCAATAGCTTTCGATTTTTCATTCAAAAGAGCTTCTCCAAAAGACAAATATATATTCGCTTTAATAAGCTGATCGGCTGTATTTTTATTGGCATTAAATCCATGAATAATCCATGGCATTTTGTAAGAGCCACTTTTACGAATAAACAAAATATCTGAATGCGCTTTTACACTATGAATAATAACAGGCTTTTTAAAATACTCTGAAACAGTCAATTGAGCTTTAAAAAACGTCTCTTGCAATTCATATTTTGTTTCAATGACTCTATCAAGACCAATTTCTCCAATAGCAATTACATTGGGACGAGTCACAAATTGCATAAGCAAACTTAGTACCGTTTCTAATTTGTTTTCTTCTATATGCCACGGATGCATACCAAGACTGAAAAAACCTTCTGAAGGAAGATTTCCATTCAAGGAGTGACTGCATATTTGGGATACGGAAGGATTCGTTTGTAACGAATGCGTGTGAATATTGATAAATTCTTCTGACGAAAACATTTTTACTATTTATAATAATTTGTGCAAATATAGAAAATTGTTTTATAATCAAAAACACTTCCTTTCTTTTTATGCAACAAAACTATAAATTTACCATAATAATATATTTTAAACATTCTTTAATTCTGATAAACAAGGACTTATATCCGTTTCATAAATATAAAAATGAATAAGATTATTTGCAAAACAAATCACCAATAATATCCAACAAGGGTATACAAAACAATTACGATAGCAAAACTCATTATCAACATAAACTGAAAATAGGACAAACCAATCAACCATAATATTGATTTTTTTCGTTCTGTTTTGGTCGCTAAAATGGCTGTAACAATATTGAGAAAAATCATTAGCACGACAAAAAAATTAAAAAAAACAGAAACATAATTTTGAAAACGCATCACCAAATCACTTTCAGCAATAGAAAAGTAAAAATTTAAAACATCACTAATAAAATATAAAATCACGATCCAGATAAATACTGATAAGAGATTCCAAATAAGTCCAAATATTTTCCAATTCATGACTAAAAAACTATTTTGATTTTATAGCAATAAAGCGGTCATAAATAATTAACCCAACAATAGTAAATAGTCCAATAGCACCAAAAATCATCCAAAAAAGTGGTGGATTCCCTTGTTTTTCAATAATTTGAACATATAAAGTAGCTCCTAAAATACCACCCACTCCACTGCCAATAACACCGTATAAAAAAGAATATCCAAGATAAAGTGCTTTTTTATCGGGAGGAGCAATTTCACCTATATATGCTATAAACTTGGGATGAGCTGTCATTTCACCAATTGAAAAAACAAACAATCCACAAATAAACACCCAAGGGCTCATGGAAAATGCCAACATTGAAATTCCTGCAGTTCCAATCAAAATACCCCCAATCATGGTTGGAAGTGGTTTAAAACCACGTACAATAGCTGAAATGAGCAACTGAAGCAAAATAATAGCTCCAGCATTCACAACCGTTACATGTTCAGCTTCGAATTTCCAATCTGGATTGCTCACAAAAAGCGACAAAAAGCTATTAACACTCTGATTT
Organism: Bacteroidales bacterium; assembly: GCA_028683685.1. Taxonomy (GTDB): domain Bacteria; phylum Bacteroidota; class Bacteroidia; order Bacteroidales; family WCHB1-69; genus JAQUGA01. The sequence goes on along the minus strand of JAQUHH010000004.1, from coordinate 15,925 downwards.
ACAGCTGTCATGTCCAAATATTCTTTTAGATACCACAAAACAGAATCAAACATTTGAAAATATAAAATCCAGAAACAAGAGTAAATTAAAATCATCGTAATAAAACGGAAATCTTTTAAAACAAGAACGATTTCTTTTAAAACTCTTGAAATACTCTTTTGCGTTTGAGGCTTAGGAGGTTCTTTGTAGGCAAAGAAATTTAGAAAGAGCAAACTTCCCGTAACAATTGCCGCCATAAAAAAAATATAGGTATAAGAAAAACTTTTCAGATATGGAATGAGGATTAATGGAAAGATAAATGCACCTAGATTAATCGACCAATAATATATTCCAAAACCCAAAGAACTGTTTTGAGGGTTCGTTTCTCGAGCAATGGTTCCTGAAATAAGTGGTTTAAAAAAACCTGCACCAACCGACAAAAGCGTCATACTTGCAAAAACAGAAATATAAGTAGTAGAAAGTCCAGCAAAAAAATATCCCAAACTCATCACCACAAAAGCAAAAAACAGGGTTTTTCTATACCCATATCGGTCGGCTAAAGCACCTGACAAAATGGGAAGGATGTATAGTAAAGGGGTGATAATTGATTTGATTAATCCCACACTCTCTTTAGAAAAACCCAAACCTCCTTCGGAAGTTTGCATTACAAGATACACGGAAAATATAGACATTACGCCATAATATGAACCTCTTTCAAAAAATTCCATTCCAATAACGGTCCAAAAATTCTTTGAAAAACTTTTTTTCTCTTTTGCCATATTCATTTATTTTTATTCGTCAATAAGATCTGAAAATACGGGTAAATGGTCAGCGAAACCTCCCAAATAGCGAAATCCAGCATACGTTCTAAAAACCTTATATCCCAAATAAGTATCATCTTTTTCAAGCAAAAAAGGAGCTCTAAAAATATGTGCTTTTTGATTGTAAATTCTTAAACCAGAAGACTTACCATACAAAGCAGAAGAAACAATCATTTGGTCGAGAATTCCCCAATGATCCTGATATTTGTGAGAACCATATTTACCTTCTTTGTGAATCGGATACATTAAGTTAATCAAATCTCTTTCTTGGGCATTTGTTCCATCTGGTAAAGCTCTAAGATGCTTTATCAAACTTTCGTCAGAAGGATAATCATTCAAATCACCCATAATAAAAATGCGAGCATTTACATTTACATCATACAAAGAATCCACTTTTGCTCTGACTATATCGGCGGCTCTATTTCTTTTAACGATGGTTGCCGCATAACCGCCATATCTTGAGGGCCAATGATTGACAAAAATATGCAAAGTGTCTTTTGAAAACGGGAAAAGGCCGTTGACATAGAGAACATCGCGTGTTTTGGAATTGGGTTCGTCTGGAAAAGTCACCCTTATAGGTTCGGAGTATAAAACACGAAATCGATCTTTACGATAAATCAACGCTACATCAATTCCTCTATTGTCGGGAGAATCGTAATGAACGATTTCATAATCTCCCCCAATCAAGGATTTACTTTTAATCAAATCGGACACAACTCGTCGATTTTCGACTTCGCATAAACCTACTATTTCGGGATAGTCCCAGCCTCCGAGAGCAACAATTACTTTCGATAGTTTGTTGATTTTATTCCAATAACGATATTTGGTCCAATGAGATGTACCTTCGGGAGTATACCCCTCATCAGAAACAAGGCTATCATTTTCCGTATTAAAAAGATTTTCAACATTATAGAAAGCAATTCTAGCTCTATTTGTTCTAGGAGAATCATCAAAGCTTTTCCAAAAACCTTCAAGATCCAAATTTTGTACTATTTTTACAGAATCTGTTTGCGACCAAACAATAAATGAAAAAACGAACAAAAAACAAAAAAGGATAATTTTTTTCACTATATATATTATTATTCTTCAAACTTAAGAAAAAAAACAACAAACAAATATATTTTTTGATATAATTTATACATCATGATTGATAATAAAACCGTTTTCGACCTAATAATCAGCGATTTAAAATCTCAATATAACGAAACCAATGTAGCAGGCATGAAACGTTTTGGGATTGATACCGAAAATGCCTTTGGAGTAAAAATACCGGTTCTAAGAAGCATTGCTAAGTTGCACAAAAACAACCATGAATTAGCACTTCTTTTATGGGAATCAGCCTATCATGAAGCTCGACTTATTGCCTCCTTTATTGCAGACCCCAAAAAAGCATCACCAGAATTAATTGATGCTTGGATTTCTGGCTTTAAATCATGGGATTTATGTGACCAATGTTGCGGTTATTTTTTAAAAACAGAATGGGCTTATGAAATAATCGATTGGTATGCCGAAGATAAACGTACTTTTTATAAACGCACTGCATTTTCGATGATTGCCCGATTGGCGGTTCATGATAAAAAAAGAAAGCATGAAGATTTTTTAAAATTCTTTTCTAAGATTGAAACTGCTTCAACGGACGAAAGAAACATGGTTAAAAAAGCAGTAAACTGGGCTTTACGACAAATTGGAAAACGAAATTCTAGCTTATTGCTTCCATCAATTGAATTGGCTGAAAAACTAAAAAACTCCAACAACAAAACGGCACATTGGATTGGAGTTGATGCATACCGAGAACTCAATAGTATCTGCTTATAATGTCTGCTTACTTCGTTATGTTCGCCTTTCAAACCAGTCATTTACACTTGTAAACTCCTGACTTCAAAGGCTCACATGCCTCGTTATCAAACATTCTGAATCAGATACTGAGCATTATAAAAACTGTCTACAAAACCCGACAGCATACTCTGGAGCAGTCAGAAGACAACTCTACAAAAAAGATTTTTCAAAACAAAAAAAAATGTATTTTTGCCATACTATAAATTAATCTTAGAAATTTATGAAACCACTTGTAAGCATTATTATGGGAAGCACTTCTGATTTAAAAATCATGGAAGATGCTGCAATTTTTTTCGATGAAATGGAAATTCCATTTGAAATAAATGCATTATCGGCACATCGCACACCTGAAATCGTTGCAGAATTTGCCGAAACAGCATACGAAAGAGGCGTTCGTGTAATTATTGCAGCAGCAGGCGGTGCCGCTCACCTACCAGGCGTTTGCGCAGCTTCTACACCACTTCCGGTGATTGGAGTGCCCATCAATTCATCAAACTCTATCAAAGGCGTTGACTCCTTACTATCCATTGTTCAAATGCCATCTGGAATCCCGGTAGCAACCGTGGGCATCGACAATGCAAAAAATGCCGCTATCCTTGCAATGCAAATTCTAGCAACCGACAAACCCGAACTCTACGAAAAATTAGTAAAATTCAAAAAAGACTTGAAAACTAAAATTATTAAAGCAAACCAAGATCTTTCAAAACTAGAATACAAATTTCTAGTCAAAAAATAATTGGAGTTTCCGAAAAAACGATACATAAAAAACGGACTCCATGAAAATCATTGCTTCGCCATCTAAGAACCCGTATTTCAACATTGCTGCTGAAGAATACATGTTTAAAAATACACAAGAAAATATTCTTTTTTTGTACATAAATAAACCTTGTATTATTTTTGGCAAACATCAAAATCCAATGGCTGAAATAAATCCAGAAGCAGTTGAAAAGAATAACATCAAACTTATAAGGCGACTTTCGGGAGGCGGAACCGTTTATCATGATGAAGGCAACATTAATTTTTGTTTTATTCAAAACGTTCCAGAAGGAAATTTGGTCGATTTTAAAAGGTACACCCTGCCTTTTATAGAACTTCTTGAAAATATGGGGATTAAAGCAGAATTAGGCATAAAAAACGACCTCAAAATTGATGGAAAAAAAATCTCAGGAAATGCCGAACATATCTGGAAGAAAAAGGTATTGCATCATGGCACTCTCCTTTTTGACAGTAATTTAGAAATGCTCCACGCCGTTCTTTCCGAAAATGACAACAATTATGAAAGCAAAGCAGTAAAATCAAACCGAAGCGAAACCACCAACATTATTAATTATTTACCTGAAAAAATAAACATCAACAGTTTTAAGCAAAGAATTATTGATTTTTTTCTTGAAAAATTCGACAACAGTCAAATCCTGTCATTTTCAAAAAATGACATTTCTGAAATTAACACCTTGGTAGAACAAAAATATTCAACGTGGGAATGGACTTTTGGATATTCTCCAAAATATTGCTTTAAAAGCAAAATCAAACATCAAAATATCATTTATGACATTTTGCTGAATGTTGAAAAAGGAGAAGTTATCAACATCGATTTTCCCAATCACAAGCCGAGTATTCCAGCAACTAAGGAAATTAAAAACTCCTTTTTAGGAAAAAAACACAATGAAGTACATGCCAAGTTATCAATAAATTAGCAATCTAAAATCAAGAAAAACTCCTAAAATTGAATTCGTTTTTAAAATAAATATTAATCAAAGATAACTCAAGTCAATTAATTATCAACAAACCACATTTGATTATTATTTCGTTAAAAAACCTTATTTGTATTAAAAAAGTAACAAATTTTCTATACTTTTGTTTTAAACAAGATAAAAATGATAGATTATTTCATATTACTGACCCCTGTTTATGTTTCTTTTTTTTGGAGCATAGCCTTGTTTTCAAGAAAACTACCCGCTCGGCAATTCCTATCTGTTTTTATGCTGACAGTGAGTATTTTGTACTTTGGACATGCTCTTTATTTTTATCAAAATTATGCTGTATTTACTTGGTACGATGCTCTATACACACTTGCTTCTCTCTCGGTTTATCCGATGTTTTATATCTATTTACGACTTCTTACTTTTGAACTTAAGTTCCAACGTAAACATTATAAGCATTTTATTACTCCACTAATCTTTTTTCTCATTATTTTAGGTTCTACTATATTAATGAGCAAACAAGAACGTCTTGATTACTATGGCTACACTATGTATTCTTTCCCCTTTGAATCTACCACTTTAATAATGAAAGTTAAGAATATCGCCTACGTTTCTTCTCGAATTGTTTTTTCAATTCAAGTATTATTTTACTTGTTTATGAGCATAAGAGTCTTACGTCAACATTCTAAACAAATTCGAGAATATTACTCTAATGTTGACGAAAAAGCATTGTTATGGATAAAGACATTGATTGTTATTTTTGCCATCACTTCTTTTTCGAGCATATTTATCAACATCATTAGCAAAGAAGTCTTTATGCAAAATTTCAATATGCTAATTTTCCCATCACTTCTTTTTTCATGCTTGCTTTTCATGATTGGATATTCTGGACTGAAGCAAAAGCAAATCGCCACAGAAATCATGTTTGACAAAAAAATTGATGCTATTGGATACAAGCAAGAGATACAATTAAGTGATAATGAAATTATTAATAATCTTAAAAATGCATTTGAACTAAACATGCTGCATTTGGATCCAGATTTAAAAATATGGGATGTATGTTTAATTCTAAAAGTGAGTCGTTTGAAACTAACAAATGCATTAAGGAATGAACTTGGCTGTGATTTTTCATTTTATGTTAACAAAATCCGAAGTTCAGAAGTTCAAAAAATCATATCAAAAGGTCAAGCTGTAAACCTAACAGAATTAGTAAAAAAGACTGGATTCGATTCTCAAAATGCAATGATTAGAGAATACAAGAAACATTATGGCAAAAATCTTTTATCTATAATCACTACTGTATAATAAAATCCTTTCAAAATCTGAAAATTAAAAAACCATCCTAAATTATCAAGCAATAATTATAAATTTAACAGACCTTTACTCATAAGAAAAACGCATTAATAGGCTCTGGTATTTTTTCCTTCAATATAATTAATAAAGGATTTATTCACCACTTTATTGCCACCTGGAGTTGGGTAATATCCAGTAAAATACCAATCACCAGTATTATTTGGACAAGACAAATGCAAATCTTCAATGGTATTAAAAATGACTTCAATAGGAATTTTGCAATCTTTTGGGGTCACTAATTCTGCAATTTTATCCGAAATTTGTTGTGTTGTAAAAGGCTTATAAATTTCACGAACAAAATTCACCACTTCCTCTTTCGGAAAATTTTCCTGCGCTTTACATTTTTTATAAACCTCATTAATAATGCTGGTTTGTTTGGTCTCTTTTAATAAATGAATAACCGCTTGAAAAGCGATAAATTCACTCATTTTAGCCATATCAATGCCATAGCAATCGGGATACCGAATTTGAGGAGCCGAAGAAGCAATTACAATTTTCTTGGGCGACAATCGTGAAAGCATACGTATAATACTCTTTTTCAGAGTTGTACCTCGCACAATTGAATCATCTAAAACGACCAAATTATCAACATCTTTTTCGACAGTTCCGTAGGTTATATCATAAACGTGTGCCACTAAATCGTCTCTTTGACTGTCTTGTGTAATAAAAGTCCGAAGCTTTGCATCTTTTACAGCCACTTGGTCGATGCGGGGCATCAGTGACAAAATTTCATCCAAAGCTTCAGGGGTCAATCGGTCGGCTGCTTCCAAAATTTTATCACGCTTAATATCGTTGCAAAAATGTCTTAACTCATCAAACATTCCATAAAAAGCGACAATAGCCGTATTTGGAATATACGAAAAAACCGTATTTTTAAAGTCGTACGAAACTGATTCCAGAATAGATTTTGTAAGCGAAGCACCCAGCTTTTTTCGTTCCTTATAAATGTCAACATCGGTTCCTCTGGAGAAATAAACGCGTTCAAAAGAACATTGTTTAAGCTCTTTTTGGGGAACTATTTCTTTCATGCTCACTTCGCCATTTTTACGAATAATCAAAGCATGTCCAGGAGTTACTTCTTTAATATCTTTTTCACAGGTATTAAAAGCAGTTTGTATGGCAGGACGCTCCGAAGCGACCACCACAACCTCATCATCTTGATAATAAAAGGCTGGGCGAATCCCATTTGGATCTCGCATAACAAACGAATCTCCGTGTCCCAACATGCCACAAATCACATATCCACCGTCCCAATATTTGGCAGATCGCTGCAAAATATGTTGAACATTCATATCACCGGCAATTAATTCGGTTGCTTTTCGTTTCGAAAAACCAAGTTCTTTGTACTTGAAGTAAAGGCTTTCTACCTCTTCATCAACAAAATTTCCAATTTTCTCGAGAATGGTTACCGTATCAGAAGTTTCTATGGGATGTTGACCAATTTCGAGGAGTGTTTCCAACAATTCATCCACATTGGTCATATTAAAGTTTCCGGCGACCACCAAATTCCGAGTGATCCAGTTATTATTGCGAATAAAAGGATGCAAGTTTGAAATTTCGTTTTTGCCAAAGGTTCCATATCTTAAGTGTCCTAACAATAATTCACACGCAAAGTCAGTGTTTTTTTTCAACCACTGAACATCGGCTATTCCACTACTGTTTTCTCCTGTTAATTTAGCAATATTTTCATAAGCATCACTAAAACAATCCTTTATGGGAGTATTTGAGTTTGAACGAATACGACTGATAAAACGAGTTCCGGGTTCTGGATCCAACTTAATACCTGCAATTCCAGCTCCATCCTGACCACGATTATGTTGTTTTTCCATTAAAAGATAAAGTTTGTTCACCCCCCAAAAGGCAGAACCGTACTTTGCCGAATAATATTCTAAGGGTTTTAACAGTCTGATATGTGCTATTCCGCACTCATGCTTAATTTTATCACTCATTGTTGATTCTAATTTTGAATGTATAACGCAAAGTCGCCATCGACGAAAACGTTTTAAATATCGACAAATTTACAAAATAGATTTTTATCCAAACGCTTTTAATCTAAATAAAACTATTTTTATATATCTTTGTAGTCTAAAAACCACAAATAAAACTTTAAACATGAAAAAAATCGTTCCATTATTTATGATTATCACATTGGTTTTCTTTTTTGCAGGCACCCAGGTTTCTGCACAAGCGAGCAATGATAAAGATTCAGTACTAAAAGTAAAAGTTTTTTTCCATTGTGCAAACGGAAAGAAATTATTAGAAACACGTCTGGCTGAAGTGGATGGTGTTGTAGATGTAGATGCTGACTTGGAAACAAAAGTATTAAGCATCAAACACAAAACAGCAGTAATTACAAAAGAAGGTTTGGTAGAAGCCATTGAAAAAATCGGTTATCTGACTGAATTTTCTGATCCCAATAAAAAAATCAAAAAAGCCTGTAGCCACGGCGAAGAAGGCCATGATCACGACCACGACCACTAGAATAAAGACATTTCTTCAAAAAGGCAATATTTTTCAAATATTGCCTTTTTTTGTCCCATTAATGGGCTTTAAAATTATACAGCGGTTTGATGACTCCCAAAACATCCACAGTATCGGCAATAGCCAAACGGATTTCTTTCATTGATTTATATGCCTGAGGAGCCTCATCTAGGGTTTTAGCGAGCACAGAGCTACTGTAAACCCCTTTCATTGACTCTTTAAAATCATTCATGTTTAGCTTTTGAAATGCTTTGCTGCGACTCATTAATCGACCTGCACCATGAGGTGCCGAAAAATTCCAATTTTCATTTCCCTTGCCCACACAAAGTAGTGATCCGTCACGCATGTTCATCGGAATCAAAAGCTGTTCTCCTTTTTCTGCCGAAACAGCTCCTTTTCGCAAAATCATTCGAGTAAAATCTATATAATTATGAATGGTTTCGAAACGCTCTGTTTCCTGTAAACTCATTTCATTTATTATAATATCGGCCATGGTTTCTCTATTCAATCCTGCAAATTTTTGAACAATAGCCATATCATTCATATAATCTAAAAAATCTCCGCTGGTCAAATAAGCCAAATCTCGATAAGAAATGGCGGATTTCAGTTTCAAAATTTGAAAATCAATCTCATTTTCTCTACCTTCTGCTTTTAATTTTTTCTCAAGATCTTTTGGTTTAATGTGAGCTCCAGATAATTGCACCGCTTTATCTTGATAATAGTTACAAACATCGCCCCCCAACTTTCGGCTGCCCGAATGAATTATCAAATACAAATCCCCAGTTTTATCGTACTTTCCAAGTTCGATAAAATGATTCCCTCCTCCCAAAGAACCAATAGAAAGCATGGCTCTACCAATATCTACATGCTTCTGACAGCGCAAATTTGAAAAATCAAATTCTTTTTGAGCTTTTTGATGCACATTGAAACCACTGGGTATCTTAGCCTTAATAACAGCATCGAGTTTTTCAAAATCAATTTCGTTGTTTTTCAGTTTAATGGTTAGCATGCCGCATCCAATATCGACCCCAACCAAGTTGGGTGTCACTTTATCGTCGATGGTCATGGTAGTTCCAATTGTGCAGCCCTTTCCAGCATGGGCATCGGGCATAATTCTAATTTTCGAACTTTGATATGCTTCAAATTCAATAAGCCTCTTCACTTGGACAAGTGCTTCGCCTTCAAATGTTTCTGCAAAAACAATAGTCTTTACACCGATGCTGTTTGTGATGATTTTCATAGTGTAAAAATAACATTTTTTCGGAATATGCAGAAAGCCCGCCAGTGGAAACAATTTCTGAGCAAACAAACAATTAGAAAAAGTGTATTTAATAGTCGTCCAAAAAAAAATAGTTACATCAGATTCAAATAAAATCTTCAGAAATAAAATTACTCAAAATTATAATGATGATGCTCGCAAAGGAGCCATTAAATGGTCAGGATTCAATAAAATGCAATAATGCTACAAACTTTACAAAATGATGATTTTTTTGCAAACTATGAAAAGCCCCTTTATTCATTTAATGCACCGCATTTCAAACCTGCCTTCTCTCGAAAAACAGCTCGCTCACAAAATCCGTCATACAACTTTGGTTGTTCATTATATATCTCACACCTAACAGAAAAGAGAGTCTTTAATTTCATGATTAAAAAATCAGCAGAACCACGAATGTTATTTATTTAACTTTATACAAGGAAAAATTGTTATATTTGATTAATATTGTACATTTGTAATTGTTTTTTGTTAAAAAAAAATTTAAATAAATTTTACTGGCTTTTAATAGAGTCTTTTTAATTTCATACATGCATATAAACAAATAACGCATAAAAAAATAACATGATAATATTTGTCAACGATGAAGAAGTAAACATACACAAGGGTGCGAAAGTAGCGGATGCGATGCGTGCTTATTATGCACAACGCAAGCTAAAAACACCTTTCCGCATGTCCGTGACGGATGCCTTTGACAATAGTATTGCCCTGGATGGCGAACTAAGAGAAGGGAATAAAATATATATAAAAAACGAAAAATCAAAATCATGAAAAGATTTTCAATAAAACCAAAAGTCCTCTGTGCTATTGTTCTACTTGGCACTTCTTTTTTATTGGGTTGTAGCATAAGCCAAAAACGAACCTCGGTAAATTTATCCGAACTAAAAACAATAGAAATCCTCGCAGTAAACGACATGCACGCCGCCTTGGATAATTTTCCACGATTTGCTTTTATGGTGGACAGCTTACGGTCAGTTTATCCTGATTTATTGCTTGTTTCGGGCGGTGACAATCAAACGGGAAATCCCGCAAACGATCAGTATCCTGAAAAGGGAATGCCCATAATTGAGCTAATGAATGCGTTAAAGTTTGACGTATCAGCCGTTGGCAATCACGAATTTGACTCACGTCTTGTTGGATTTGAGAAAATTACACACAAAGCCGAATTCGATTTTCTTAGCGCAAATATTGAGCTTCCAAAAAACACTAATTTCCAAATTAAACCTTACAAAATTTCTGAAATACCAAATGGACTCAAAATAATTTTCGTTTCTTTTATGGATATTAATGAAAATGGGATACCGGATACGCATCCCGACAATGTGAAGGGATTTACGTTTGAAGACCCGTTTCAAACTGCTCGAAAATATCTTTTTTTAAAAGACAGCGGAGATGTGTTTGTGATGATAAACCATATGGGATTTGAAGAAGATGTCAAATTAGCCATGCAACTACCAGCAAAAAGCGTGGATTTGATTATTGGCGGGCATTCTCATACCAAAGTTGATAAAGAACAAATCCATAATGGAATTATGATTACGCAAGCAGAACGGAAACTTAAATACGCCACACTAATTAAGCTTGCCGTATCCCCTGAAGGAAAAGTGGACAGAGAGATGCACTTGCTTACCGTTGGAAAAGAAGGAAGTAGCCGTGCCGATATTCAAAAATTGGTAGATGCTTATAATAACAATCCAGCACTAACAGAAACCATCGCCGTCGCCGAAGATGATTTCTCGAACTATGAAGAAGTTGGATATTTGATGGTAGATGCTATCCGTGTCGCCTCGGGAGCTGATCTTGCTTTTATCAACCCTGGCGGGGTGCGCATATCAAAACTTGCAAAAGGAGCCGTAATGACCAAAGACGTGTATGAAATGGACCCCTTTGGCAACGAAATTGTGGTATTCAAATTGTCTGGACACGAAATCCGAAATCTGTTTCTTTCAGCATTTATTTTGGATGACTATTTGCCCATTTATCTTTCGGGAATGACCAGTCGATATTTACTTAAACCCGATGGAAGTCTTAAAGATGTGGAACTTTTTACCAGCCATGGAAAACCATTTGACATGGATAAAATCTACTCCGTAGTAATGAATAATTACATGTCTTCAATTTATAAATATGATCACAAAGACTCTGGTCAAGGATTGTTTCGCACGAGTGCAGAATCTACCATTGAGTATCTGAAAGAATTGAAAAACATTCCTAGTTACAGAGGAGTGCAAAGAGTGGAAATGGTAAAATAGTAGAAAACAGAAGGATTCACTTAATCCGTTTTTTGGTTTAAAAACCAAATATATTTAAAAAAATGAAAATTGAAAAAATGAAAAAAACAATTATTGTCACCAAAACGCTGCTGTTCTTATTATTAACACTTGGAATATCAACAAGTTGCAACCAAACCCCTTCGGCAGAAAAATGGTTAAAGAGCATCTTCGAATGCCCTAACGGGAGTAGCTTTTGTTTTCCTGATCAAGAAAAAGTTTTTACAAAACAATATCTGGAATTTTACTACGAGTCACTCGAAATTTACGAATATCCAGATTTTGAAACCGAAGAAGAACAAGTTGCTGCCGAAAAAGCCTTTGAAAACAAATGGAAAAACATTTATTCTTTGGATGCATATATTTGGCCTCCCTTTGGAATGGGAAACGGGATAGAAGTTGGCTATAATTTAAAAAATGTAACCATAACACCCATTGCTGAATTGGAATACACCGTAATTATTGACTTTGGACAAGAGACCGTATTTTCAAATAAAGTCGTTCTTGTTCGGTCGGGTGAGGCGTTTTTGATAGACTATATTGAAACAGATTTAATTAAATAAAAAATGACATATGAAACAGTTTAACAACTTAATTTATTTCGTTCTTTTTTCTTTACTCGTCTCTTGCAGCGGGAATATGAAAGAACAAAACGCACTGGATTTGGATCGCATAGACCCTGGTGTAGATCATGTTTTGCCTATCCTTATGATTAATGAAGCCAATGCCATTCTTTATGATGAAGCTTCCATTCATGGCAAAATCATAGCCAAAATAGCCGAAGAAAACAATCAATCTCTGATTGGTTTAACGGCAGTAGCAGATGCCGAAAATAGAATTTGGTACAAATGCTACTATCCTACCGCACAAATTGAGGGATGGACCACCCAGGTGAGTCATCAGGATGTATCAAATGGAGAAATAGACCTTCCTTTTTTGCAAAACCTCTCACGTGCTTATCTTCAGCTGGGAGCGACTCCAAGTGATGCCAAATATCGTTTGGGCAAACCACAATCAGAATCTACAAAAACGGGGCCTCTTGAAGTTTCAGGGTACATAGACGAAGATAATATTATAAGTACTACTACTTTAAATTTTGATGGCATTCGGTTAATTTATGAAGACGACCGTATGATTCACGCGTTTATTAATAAAGCGGGGAAAAAATTTGGATGGATTGTTTGTGGCGACAAAGAGTGCACTAAGGATTTTTTGATAAAAAAATTCGAGCTAAACCAAAATAATTCCTCAGAATATGATAATACCATCAGCATGGGCGGCTTTCTGTCAATTCAAGTATCATTTGATGATAATAAACTGGTTAAAACCATTGAATTCAATGCTAGACCTTGATGTTTTAATTTGAAACCCAAATTAATTCTAAAAGATAAATTATGAAAAAACAAATCTATCTAACAGCCCTGCTTGCACTCCTTTTTGCGTGCAGCAGTAAGAATGAAAAAGTTAGTGATGCAAAAAATCCAGTTATCGAAAAACAAGAAAATATAATTGCGACGGAGTCCAACAATGGAGCAGCCGTAAATATTAAAGACATATTCTTACTGTTGCCCGATGATGCTTTTAAGGATTTTGAGAAAATCAGTGTTTCCAATCGGAGCTTGCTGCTCAAACATATTGGAGAAGAGAAAGCATACGATATTTCACAAACTCCTATTGATGTTTGTGATGTAAAAAACGGATTTCTCAGCCTTACTGGAACGCAATTTGGGTGGGAAATGTGCTATTGGAATTTAAAAAACGGTCAAAAATTAGTGGCAGTAAACGATAATACAGAATTTGGAAGCAAGATAAGAGTCTTCTTTTATCAAAATGGAAAACTAACCGAAGATCCTAATTATAAGCTGGGCGGCAATCAAAAGTTTAAATTGTCTGACTTTATTGATGTTTCAAAACTATCGTCCAAAACTCAGAAATTTACAGAAAAACAATTTGCCAAAGGAGCTTATAGTCTTTATTATCAACTACCTAGAAATGGAACTTCGATAAAAGTAAGCCTCGATTTAGATCAATTGATAAATAATGATGAGAATTTTGAAATCCCAAATGAAATAACCAAAGATGTCATTTTGAAATGGGAAAATGAAAAATGGGTAAAACAGTTATAAATTTTAATATTTTCAAAAAATGAAAAAAACAATCCGTATTTTAGTCCTTCTTCTTTTATTTACAGCCTGTAATAGTGGTCATCAAGAAAGCGAAATCATTGATTCGCAAATTTCTGACACAAATCAAGAAGAAGAAATTGCCGATATTCTCTATACGCAATATCCATTGGCATTTCTGAGCAAAGGTGAATTGTATTTCTACAATTTTGACGACGCCGAAAAAGTAAAATTTGAGGAAGAATCCAGCGCCATTATTAATTTCTCTTTCGACACCGAAGGAAAAATATTGTACTATAATGTAGAACATGATAATTCGCTTTGGCTCAAGTCTGCAAATATAAACGAACCAAACCCAACACCAGAATTGGTGGTAGATTGGAAGCTAAAAAAAGATGATTGCATTACCGAAACATATGACGAAGAAAGTCCCTTAATTTTTACCGATGGCAAGCTGATAATGCAATACGGTTTTAGTTGGGAGACATATAATTTTACTAAAATGGCTATATACTCTATAAATAATAATAAAATAAATCGGAAAGAATATGATTATCGTTTTATACAAAAAAGCAGCGGAGAACTCACCATAAACAATGAGGATAAATATATTCAAAAAACTGACAATCAACTATATTACATTTATAACAAAGCGAAAAACTGCTTAACCGACAAACTGGATTTTGAAGCATTAAGGATAAAAGAGAATGAAGATTATTGGGTAGACATCGATTTTTGTAGTTTTTCACTTTCGCCAGATAAAACAAAAATTCTTTTTGGAGCCATCCTTGAGTATGGAGATTTACCTCATGGCCACTATTGCATAGCCAATACAAACGGCAGCAACCAGATGATACTTAAACAAACAGATTTGGGAAGCAATAAAAACCCTATATGGCTCAAAAGCAATAGTCTTGTTTTTGTCGATCAAAAAAACAATCTTTATATGGCAGACAATGACAAAAACTCCATTCAGAAAATTGCAGAAAATGTTACTTTTTATGCAGCAAGATAATAAAAGGTGAATGGTAGGTATTGGCATTTAGGCTTAATCTTTTAAATTCCTTTAAATATGAATTATAGTATAAAACAAATTAAAATCATGAAAACAACAATTAAATCATCATTATTTTTAGTCGTTCTGGCATTTCTTACAGCTTGTGGTGGTAGCAAGGTAAAATATGAAACCTACCACAATCAATTTTATAATTTCACTGTTGAATATCCCGATTTTTTAATTCCGCAAGGTGAAGCTGCAAATCAAGACGGGCAAAAGTTTATTTCAGAAGATCAAACAATTCAACTTTTTGTATATCGTGACTATAAAAATGATTATTTGTCGGGTGGCGACTTATATACAGTTAGCGAAGCATACAATGAAGAATTAAAATTAATCGAAGGTGTTTTCAATAAAAAAATTGAAGATAAGCACTATATAATCGAATATAAAACAGAAAATGTATTGCATTATGATTACGCCCTTCTTAGTGGTGATAATTATTTCAATATTCGCTTTGAATATCCTGAAAACGAAAAAGACAGAATGAAAAGCACGGTAGAAAACGTAATCAAGTCCTTTAAAGTAGAAGCTTTGGATGCCAATGCAGATGAGCCCGCAAGCAATGCCTCTGCAGGTGGATCCGAAGATCCATTCCTTGTTTTTTTGGAAGGATTTCTAAAAGATTGTTATTGGGGAAAAAACATCAATAACTTGCTTCGCAAAAAAGATAAGAATTTAGCCAACTACATTGATTCGAAAATGGACGTTAGACGATACTACGCTCCAGGAACGATAGCTAGATTGGGAACAAGAGACGAAGATTTTGGATTTTCACAAGAGGATGATTTTACGACCAGACCTAGAGCCACTGGCGATTTGATATTTGAGTACATAAATGACCACGACAATTCAACTCCTTGTGAACTTATTTATAGCAATATCAACGTAATATATTACACAGCGATTAATAGTGTTCCTAATGTAGTGGTGAGTAATGAAACCTTCGAAACCAAGCCCGTAAAAATAGCCTATCCTGAAGCACAACTAATGGCCGTTTATTTACCCAATGCCTATGGCAATCCTCGCGGG
>JAQUHH010000003.1 GCA_028683685.1 Bacteroidales bacterium | reverse complement strand
AAGTGAAATTTTGTTTGAAAAATTTTGTGAATTTACAACATTTTGTAGTAGAAAAAGAGTTGCAAAAAATGTTATTTTAAATACATTTTGAATCATTATTTTTAATTTTTTGATTAAAACAATTGCTGAATTCAAGTTATAAATGCAACTTGTTGTTTTTGCAAATTTAATGATAAAAACTCATTTGGGGTTAAAAATCCCAATCTTTTTCTGGGTCGCTTGTTTAATTTGTGTTGTACATATTTAATTTGTTGATTTGTGATATTTTCAAACGAACTTCCTTTGACAAAATATTGCCTTATTAGACCATTCATATTTTCTTTTGAGCCATGTTCTCAGGAATGATATGGTAAAATAAATATCAAGATTTAATTCCGCAGATTTTGTTACAAAACCTGCAAATTCTTTTCCGTTATCTGTAGTTATAGTTTTCATCCATTCCTTAAATGGAGCAAGAATTTTAATGGTTCTTAGTGCCAGTTCGCTTGCGTCTTTTCTGTTTAGTTTTTCTTTTAACACATACCCACGGGCCCTTTCATTGATTATTTATAATGCTCCTTTGTGGTTTTTCTCAATAATTGTATCTATTTCAAAATTGCCTCATCGAGTTCTTTCTTCAACTTTTCATGGATGCTCAGAGATGAAAACTCTATTTTTAATATTACCTCCGCTGTCCTTGCTTGCTCTCTTTTTTCTGAATTTTCGTCCTTTTCGTCGCAACTTTAAATATAATTGACCATTGTTTTTTTGCATAGTATTAATAAAAATATTATTTTTGCCCAATTGGTTAAACTAGATGGTTAAACTAAAAGTTTAAATCGTATGGCAATAGATAAAGAAATAAATGCTGAACAAAAAATAATTGAAGCCGCTGCCGATATTTTTGAAGAAAAGGGATTTGAAGGAGCCAGAATGCAGCAGATTGCTGATAAAGCTGGAATTAATAAAGCACTTTTACACTATTATTTTAGAAGCAAGGATTTATTATTTGAGAAAGTGTTTTTAAACATAGCTAGTAAGATTTTTCTGAAATTCTTTAAATCTTTCAATATTGAAGGATCCATATTTGAGAATATTGAAACTTTTCTTCAATTACATCAGGATTTGCTTTATGAAAATCGAAAACTTCCTATTTTCTTTTTTAACGAAATAACAAGAAATCCTGATTTGATACGAAAACTAATGTTGAAATTAGAGGTTTCAAATAGTTTTCAACTAATTCTAAAGCAGTTTGAAAAGGAAAAGAGAGATGGAATCATTCGTCATGATGTTGAAGTGTCTCATTTATTAGTTAATATTATTTCCTTATCCGTATTTCCATATATTGGACGTCCTATCATCAAAGAAATAATGGAAGAGTTTGATTTAAATTACGATACGTTTCTTAATGAACGTCGCTCTATGATAGCTCAATTTGTGATTAATTCAATAAAAGTATAGATATGAAATCTCCATTACTTTTGATTTTTGTCGTTTTGCCGTTTGCTCTTTTTACACAGAGTATTAGTTTGGATTCCTGTCTTAATCTTGCCGAAAAAGTATATCCTTTAAAGTCTAAAGAAGATTTGTTGCGACAATCCGCCACTCTTAATAATCAAATTACAAAATCTTCTTATTATCCTTCGCTTAAACTTAATGCTCAAGCTACTTGGCAAACAGATGTTACAATGCTTGAAATGGAAAATCCAATATTCAAAAATATGTTGCCCGAAATTAGTAAAGACCAATATAACGTATATGCTGAATTAAATCAAACTATTTGGGATGGTGGCGTGAGTAAAAATAAACGTGAATTGGAAAATGCGGGTTTGAAAACAGAAATACAACAATTAAGTGTTGATATTTTTAATTATAAAACGCAATTGGTTGATTTGTATTTTGCTGTTCTTAATATGCAAAAGCAAATTGAAATAATCCAAATGAAAACCAAGCAAATTGATAATTTAATTGGTGATTTGAAATCTGCTATTGAAAATCATATTGCCATCGAATCTCAACTTGATATTTTAGTGGCTGAAAAAATGACGATTCAGCAAATAATTACTGAATTACGCTATGAATCAAAGGCTTTGATAAAACTATTTTCTCAATATTGCAACACTAATTTTGATGAAAATATCGTCTTTTTAGCTCCTTCTCCGGAAATAAATAATGAAAGCGATATTAAACGACCCGAATTGACATTGTTTGATTATAATTCAAAACAAATTTTGGCAGGGAAAAAGATGTTGAAATCAAGTAGAACTCCAAAACTATTGGGTTTTGCAAGAGCGGGTTATGGTCGCCCAGGACTGAATATGATGAGTAATGATTTTGAGCCTTATGCCTTAATTGGAGCTAAATTCGTTTGGACTCCTTGGGAATGGAATAAATCTAAAAGTGAAATTCAAATTCTTGAAATTAAATCAGATATTGTTCGGAATCAGCAAGATGTTTTTTTGTTCCATCAAAATGCAAAAATAGATGCACAAAAACAGCGAATTTTAAAAATTAAAGCATTGATGGAATTAGACGAAAATATTCTTGAATTGCGTGAAAGTATAACCTCTTCATATCGAGCACAGCTTATAAACGGAGTGATAAAATCTTCGGAGTATTTAAATGTTCTAAACGATGAAAATACTCAAAGACTAAATATGGAATTGCATCAACTTATGCTTTTTCAAGAAATTGTAAAATATAATTTATTAAAAGGTGAAATTTATGAATAATTTTTCGAGAATGTCAGCTGTAATCCGAAAATACTCATTTTTATTATTAATGGGTTTATTCGTGATTTTTTTGAATTCCTGCAGTTCAGGAAATGGGAGAGCGGATGCGTATGGAAATTTTGAAGCGGTAGAGACCCTAATTTCTGCTGAGACAAATGGTAAATTACTTGAATTCAATATTTCGGAAGGAGCTGAAATTAAGGAAGGTGAAACGGTAGGTTTAATTGATACTCTGCAATTATTTTATCAAAAAAAGCAAGTTTTAAGTAAAAAGGCAGTTGTAGAATCAAAATTCTCAAATATTATTGCTCAGATTGGCGTATTAGAAGAGCAAATAGCTACTCTTGAAAAAGAAAAAGGGAGAGTGGAAAATTTGATAAAATCGAAAGCTGCTACGCAAAAACAATTGGATGATATTGTGGGTCAAATAAATATTTTATTAAAGCAAATGAATACTGTGAAATCCCAAAATGCATCGCTTTTTGCTGAAATAGAATCTGTTGAAAGCAATATTGATTTAATGAACGACCAAATTTTACGGGCCACTATTGTAAATCCAATGAATGGCGTAATTCTTGAAAAATATGTGGAAGTTTTTGAACTTGTGAATGCTGGAAAACCGCTCTACAAAATTGCAAATCTTAACGAAATGTTGCTTAGAGCGTATGTGTCGGGCGAGCAAATGAGTGATTTTAAAATTGGACAAAAAGTTAAAATATTTATTGATGCCGACAAAACAACAAATCATGAATATGAAGGTGAAATTGTTTGGGTAGCGTCTGAAGCTGAGTTTACTCCAAAAATTATTCAAACAAAAGAGGAAAGAGTGAGCTTAGTTTATGCCATAAAAGTTAAAGTTGTGAACGATGGTAAAATAAAAATAGGAATGCCTGGCGAAGTAAGATTTTGAAAGACTGAAAACAGATCTAAATGATTCCTTGATTAGAAAAAATGAATAATAGCATCGAAATATATAATCTAAAGAAGTCTTTCAATACTGTAAAGGCACTGGATAATCTTATGCTCACTGTTGAGCAGGGTGGATTTTATGGACTCATTGGTCCCGATGGTGCAGGGAAAACAACTTTGATGCGAATTATTACAGCTTTGTTGCTTCCAGATAGTGGGAGTATAATGGTTGGAGGTCTAAATCCAGTGAAAGATTACAAAGAACTTCGGCTAAAGTTGGGATATATGCCCGGTAGATTTTCTTTGTACCAAGATTTGACAGTAGAAGAAAACTTGAGCTTTTTTGCCAAAGTTTTTGATACGTCAATTGAAGAGAATTATCATTTAATTGCACCTGTTTATTCGCAAATTGAGCCATTTAAAAACAGACGTGCTGGTAAACTTTCGGGCGGAATGAAACAAAAACTTGCTCTTTCTTGTGCTTTAATTCATAAACCTGAAATTCTTATTTTAGATGAGCCAACTACGGGTGTAGATGCCGTTTCGCGTCGTGACTTCTGGGAAATGCTTAGCCAAATTCGTGAAAATGGAATTACTATTTTGGTTTCCACTCCTTATATGGAAGAAGCGGTTTTATGCGATAAAATTTCTCTGATGTTTGATGGTAAAATTATTAACTCTGGAACTCCAACAGAAATTACATCGAAATTTAAAGAGAAAATATTTATTCTAAAAACTTTGCACCTTAGAGAAATTTTAAAGATTGCACGGCAAATGCCTGAACTAAAGTCTGTGAATAGCTTTGGTCAAAATTTACATTTAGTCGTCAGAGATAATTTGGTTGAAATTACCGAAATTGAAAGTTTTATCAAAAAATCTTGTGATTATGATTTTAAAATTGAGCCATATCAGGCAGGTATAGAAGATTGTTTTATTGATTATTTAGAGTCTGTTGAAAATGTTTGATAGCTGTATTATTATATGTTTTAGTTCTGAGTTTGGGTATTCAAATTATTTATTTTGTTGCAAATGAGTGAAGATAATATCATAGAAGTTGAAAATTTGGTTAAGAAGTTCGGAAATTTTACGGCGAACGATAATCTTACGTTTACTGTAAAAAAGTCGGAGATATTTGGTTTTCTTGGTGCTAATGGAGCTGGAAAAACAACAGCGATTAAAATATTATGTGGAATATTATTTCCAACATCAGGAAATGTTATTGTGGCCGGATTTGATATTTATAAGGAACGAAATATAATAAAACAAAATATCGGCTATATGAGTCAAGGTTTTTCTTTGTACGAAGATCTTACAGTAAAAGAAAATATTGAGTTTTATGCGGGAATTTATGGAGTAAAAAGAAAAGAAATAAAAATTAGATTAGACGAATTGGTAGATAAGTTGCAAATTCACGATTTGAAAAACAAATTTGTAAAAGATTTGCCATTGGGCTGGAAGCAAAAAATTGCTTTTTCAGTAGCTATTTTTCATAAACCCAAAATAGTTTTTCTCGACGAGCCAACATCCGGCGTGGATCCAATTACGCGTAGACAATTTTGGGATTTAATATACGAAGCCGTGGAAAGTGGAATTACTGTTTTTGTTACAACACACTATATGGACGAAGCTGAATATTGTGATAGAATTTCAATTATGGTCGATGGAAAAATTGATGCTATGGGAACTCCTACAGAGTTGAAAACGATGTATAAAGCGAAAAATATGGATGAGGTATTTGTAAAATTGGCACGAAAACAAACAGAGGAAATCAAATGAAGCGATTTAGAGCATTTTTAAATAAAGAATTTTTGCACATTTTTCGTGATGTTCGAACAATGATGATTCTATTTTTGATTCCTGTGTTTCAGGTGTTGATTTTTGGTTATGTTATCAAAAATGAAGTCAAAGATGCTAAAGTGGCAGTTTTGGATTTTTCGGGAGATGCGATGACTGCGGCTTTGGTGTCGAAATTAGATGCTGCAAACGATATTGAGATTGTAAAAACATTTAGTTCTTACGACCAAATAGAAGCAAGTTTTAGAGCCAATGAAATTAAAGCAGCCATCGTTTTTGAAAATAATTTTGCCGAGAAATTTAATTCTAAAAAAACAGTTGATTTGCAAATTATTCTGGATGCCAGTGACCCCAATCTTGCCAATTTGCTAAATTCGTACATTTCTGCAATAGCCAATAATTATGCTCAAGATAAAAATATTGGAGCTGCCAAAATAAATGTTAGTGTTGAACCTCGAATGTTATATAACGAAAATTTATCGTCAGCATATATGTTTGTTCCAGGTACAATGGCCCTGATTTTAATGGTAATTACAGCTCTAATGAGTTCTATTTCAATTGTTAAAGAAAAAGAGATGGGGACGATGGAAATTTTATTGGTTTCTCCTCTAAAACCCATTCAAATTATTTTTGGCAAATTGGCACCTTATGCCATTCTTTCAATTATCAATGCTGTTAGCATCATTATTATCGGAAATCTAATATTTGGAGTTCCTGTATTGGGTTCGCCTCTTTTATTACTATTTGTCAGTTTTGTATTTATATTGATGGCTTTGTCACTTGGGTTACTTGTTTCAAATATTGCAAATAGTCAGCAAGTTGCTATGTTTATATCAATGTTTGGATTGCTCCTACCTACGATGTTGCTTTCGGGATTTATTTTTCCTATAAAAAATATGCCTTTGGCTTTGCAGTATTTTAGTTACATAATTCCAGCTAAATATTTTTTAACTGCATTAAAAAGCATTATGCTCAAAGGATTAGGAATATCATATATTTGGAAAGAAGTAACAATATTGATTTTGATGACCATTGCTTTTATTGGTATTAGCATTAAAAAATTTAAAATCAGACTTGATTCATGAGGATTTTACTCATCATATTGCGTAAAGAGTTTTTACAAATTTTTAGGAACAAAATAATGATTCCCATAATTTTTGTAATGCCTTTTGTTCAAACATTGGTTCTTGTTTATGCAGCTACTTTTGAACTTCAGAATACAAACATTACAATTGTTGATTTAGACCATTCACAAATGTCAAGAAAACTGGGTTCTAAATTTGATGCTTCTCCCTTTTTTGATGTTGAATTTGAGCAATGCGATTACGATAATATCGATAAAATGTTATTGACGGAGTCAACCAAAGCTGTATTAATAATTCCTCATGATTTTGAAAACGATATGCGTATGGGGATAAAAACTCAATTGCAATTAAATATAAATGCCATAGACGGCCAAACGGCTGGTTTAATCAGTATTTATGTTAATCAAACTATATTAAGTTTGCTAAAAGAATTAAAACCTTTTATGAATAAAACCGATTTGAGTGTGATGCCAGCTTCCATCCATGCTAAACCACAATTCTGGTATAATGCAACATTAAATTTTAAGCATTATATGTTGCCTGGTATTTTGACTATTCTTATTAGTATGATTGGAATTTTTCTTACTTCCTTAAATTTGGTAAGAGAAAAAGAAATGGGCACTATTGAGCAAATCAATGTAACACCTATAAAGAAGTGGCAATTTTTATCAGGTAAACTGATTCCTTTTTGGCTCATTGGCTTATTCGATTTGGCTCTAGGATTATTTATAGGAGTTGTCTTATTTGATTTGCCGATAGAAGGTTCAATATTTAGCCTTTTTGTCTTTTCAGGATTGTATTTATTTACAGCTATTGGTTTGGGTTTACTTATTTCAGATTTTGCTGATACACAACAACAAACTATGTTTACAATTTTCTTTTTCTTTTTAATTTTTATGTTGATGGGAGGCATTTTTACTTCGGTAGAAAGTATGCCAATTTGGGCACAGTATGTTAACAAGATTAATCCTCTGTACTATTTTATTAAGATTATCAGAGCGATATTATTAAAGGGATCTGGCATTCAAGATATGATGAATGAGTTTTTTGCATTACTTGCTTACGGGATTATTGCAATGTCGGTAGCAGTTTGGCAATATAGAAAAACGAGTTAAATGTTTTTAGAAAAATGCTTTTTTTTTATTGTATAAGCTAAAGTTTTTTTTTGAGATTTATATCAATATATCAACAATTAATAATTCCTTTTTTTTTTAGTCATTCTCGAATTGTCATAAAATCGAAGATTTTTACAATTCGGAATCAGTTACCTTCTTTCATCCGTATTTCAAATAAGCTTTTGGTCACTCAGTCACTCAGTTACTCAGTCACTTTTATTTTCTGCCGTCAGGCACTTTCAACTTTTAACTTTTAACTCTTAACTTTCAACTTTCAACTTTCACCTCTTCTACTTCTTTTGCTCTTTAATTTTTTGTTCCAAAGTTTCGCTAAATCCGCCTTTTTCCATTGCTTTTTCCCATTGGATAACAGCATTGTCAATTTCGCCTAGTTTCAACAAAATATCACCATAATGTTCTAAAATTTCAGGATTGGAATCACCCCCATTGGCAATGGATTTCTCGAGCCATCTTTTGGCCTCTTCATACCGCTCTGCTCTATACAAAACCCATCCGTAGGTGTCTTGGTAAGAAGCATTATAAAGTTCAAGTTCATTGAGTCGTTCTCCCATTTCAAGGGCTTTATCAATGTTCTCATTACGAAGGGCGAGATAATAGCAGTAATTATTTAGAACATAAATGTTTTTTGGGTTCATGCGTAAAGCTCTGTCAAATGCCTCGTCCGATTTTTGATAGTTTTTCAGTTTGTTGTATGTTTCTCCCAAATAAATCCAAATATTTAATGCTGTTTCGTCGTTGGTAATCAGCATGTTTCTGCCAAATTCAAAAGCTTTCTGAGCATTTTCATATTCTCCCAATTGATAATGACCAATGCCTTTTATCATAAACAAATAAGGTTGGCTTGGAAAATAATCCAATGCTTCGGTACTGTATTTCAGCATGTTGTCGATATCTTCCTCGTAGGAAAGAATCATAAGCAATTGTTCCCAAATAATGTATTTGCTTTTATCTACTTCCAATACTTTTATAAAAGCATCTCTTGCTTCCTCATATCTTTTGTCACGAATCAGAAAATCACCATACATCGACCATGCTTTTGGCTCCAATGGATGAGCCTCAATCATCAGTTTGGATAACGTAAAAGCATCTTCCAGAAGTTCGTCGTGGACTTCGGTAATGGAATAGTAAGACAACATCACTTTGATTTTTGTGTCGATGTCCATTTTGGGATTTATAAATGCCATTTTGAGATTTTCGAAAGATTTATCTCGTTCTCCCTTTTGTCGATAATATTCTGCCAAAGAGGCATATGTGTATGGATTTGTAGAATCGGCTTTGATGGCTTTGTCGTACTGTTTTTTGGCATCTTCTGGCATTTTTTGTTCCATATAAAGATCGCCTATCATTAGGTAATATCTTGATTCTCTGGGGTATAAATCAACCAGTTTTTGTATTTCGGCCACTGCTTTATCCACTTTTTTTAGATGCAACCAGATTCTTTGTTTGGCAAGTGCCAACTCTTCACTTACACCATTTCTTTTCTCTAATAAATCGTATGTTTTGGCCGCTTCTTCCCATTTCCCTTGATACACACAAGAGATAACCAAATTATAATAATATTCTTGTTGATCGGGATATTTTTTGAGCAATCGAGTCCAAATATCGTATCCTTTGGCATAATCGGCTGTTTCCATGTATAAATCGCCCAATAAGTTCAGATACCATTGATTATCTGGGTCTTCCTTAAGGGCTAATTCGGCCATAGAAATGGCTTCAATCGTTTTATCTTGCAGTAGTTTCACATTTGCCAACTGATAACTTACCGCATGATTTTCGGGAGATTTGCGATGAAGTTCGTTTAGCATTTTCTCGGCTTCGTCCAAATTTCCAATGTTTTTCTCTTTGACGGCATCAATTAGTTTCCCCGAAAATTCCAATTCGGCTTTGGTATATTGATGTTCTTTGGGTGCAAGCGGAGAGGGGCTTTTGGTCTGCTTTGTTTTGCACGAAAAAAGTGTGAAGGCAGCAAAGCCAATAAGAAATATATATTTTAGTTTCATGCGATTGTTTTTTTATTTTTTCACATTGGGTCGTATGGAACTCGCTATAATCATTTATTTGAGTGTCATAGATTTATAGGCTCGTTTCATAATGCAATAATTAATTTTTAGCGTCCAGTGTGCCCAAATCCTCCGATTCCTCTATCTGTTTCGTCGAGTTTGTCGACCACCACCCAATTCACACTTTCGTGTTTGGCAACTACCATTTGGGCAATCCTCTCGCCATCGTTGATGACAAAATTTTGATTCGACAAATTTACCAAAATCACTTTTATTTCGCCTCTGTAATCGGCATCAATCGTGCCTGGTGAATTAAGAACGGTAATGCCAAACTTTGCCGCCAATCCGCTTCGAGGGCGGATTTGGGCTTCGTGTCCTGCGGGCAGTTCGATAAATAGTCCGGTGGGCACCAAAACCCTTTCAAGTGGTTTTATCTCAATGGGTTCGCTAAGTTCAGCACGCAAATCCATGCCCGCCGAAAAAGCTGTTTCGTAATGGGGTAAAGCATGCTTAGATTTATTGACAATGGCTACGTTTATCTTTTCCATAATGCTAGTTTTCGGTGTTTATTTCTTGTTTGTCTTGAATTATTTTTCCAATCGATTTCCGTTCTATCAGAAAAAGAATAGAAATATAAATCAGTAATAATACGGTGTTAATGGCTAAATTAGTTGTTTTTTCAATTTCAGGAATAAAAGTGCTTCCATAATAAATCCCTAAGGCTAAGAAAAGATAGCCAAATACCTTTTTGAAATTGTATTTTATAAAATAGTATTTCTGACTTAATAAATAGGATAAAACCATCATGGCTGCGTAGCAAATTAGGGTTGTCCATGCCGCTCCCATATATCCCATTTTGGGGATGAGCATGTAGTTGAGAATGAGTGTTGTAGTAGCGCCAAATATGGAAATGTAAGCCCCAAAACGAGTTTGTCCCGTAATTTTATACCAAACGGATAGATTGAAGAAAATACCTAAAAATAAATTTGCCAACAGCAGAATTGGAACCACTCCCAAACCTTCTTGATAGGCTGCACTGACAAAATGTTTGACAATATCCATGTAGAGCATAATGGCCAAGAAAATGAGCGAACAAGTGGCTACAAAATAGGTCATTACCTGAGAATAGGTGTCTTTGGCATCGGCATCTTTGGCTTTGGAAAAAAAGAAAGGCTCGGCCGCGTATTTAAAAGCCTGAATGAAAATGGTCATCATAATCGAGATTTTGTAACAGGCACTGTAAATTCCTACTTGAGCCATGGCAGTAGCAGGCTCGGAGAGGTTTTTTATCAAAATCCGATCCATGGTTTCATTGATGATTCCCGCTAAACCAAAAATAAGCAGCGGAAATGCATAAGAAACCATCTCTTTCCAAAGTGAAAAACGGAACTGGATATCGCGAAAGTGAATTACTGGAATTAAAAGCAAAAAGGTAATTAAACTGGAAAAAAGATTGGCCAAAAAGATGTATCCAATTCCAATGGAAGGATCGTAAAACCACGTGATGAGGTACGAATATTCGGGATATTGCAAGAGCCATGGACAAAATAGTAAAAAGAAAAGATTGAGTAAAACATTGCTGATGATGCCCGCAATTTTGATAAGAGCAAATCGTTTGGCTCGGTTTTGCGATCGAAGTCGGGCAAACGGAATGGTGCTCAAAACATCCATTACAATGATGATGGAAAACCATTTAATGTATTCTGGATTCGATTCATATTTCATGACTTCGGCAATCGGTTCCAGAAATATAAAAGCTGCCGTAATAAATAGGGCAGAAGTGACTAAAATAGAGATAAAGGCGGTGCCGAAAACAGTGTTTTTGTTTTCGTTTAGTTCGTTGTATCTAAAAAAAGCAGTTTCCAAGCCATACATGAGCAGGACAATGAGCAAGCTTACCCATGCGTATAATTCTCCAACAACGCCGTATTCGCCTGGATCAGTAAAAATATAAACATGCAAAGGAACCAATAAATAATTTAGCAATCGCCCGAGAATGCTCGATACACCGTAAATTACTGTTTGTCCTGCCAGTTGTTTTAACGAATTCAATTTACTTGCTTTTAATTTACAAAAGTAACCGAAAAAAAATAATAGCGAAGTTATTATTTATTAATATTCAGTTTGTTGTGGTTTCTGAGTGCTTTTTGATTAGTTATCCATAGGCTTATGCGAGTTTTTATTGCTTTATTTTTGCTTCAATGTGTATAAATCTTTTCTTCGATCTCTTAAATTTCGAACACTTCCAAATTGATTCAATTCCCTTAATAAATCAATGTCTACGTCGGCAATTAAAATCATCTCCGTATTGGGAGTCGCTTCTGCTTTTATTCCATTGGTGGGAAAAGAAAAATCGCAGGGCGTAAACACCATGGATTGAGCATATTGGATGTCCATGTTGTGAACTTTTGGCAAATTCCCAACACTGCCCGCTATGGCTACATAGCATTCGTTTTCGATGGCTCTTGCTTGAGCACAGTTTTTGACACGTGAAAAACCATTTTGAGTATCGGTCAAAAAAGGTACAAATAATATATCCATGCCCCGATCTGCCAAAAGTCTGCTTACCTCGGGAAACTCCACATCATAACAAATCAAAATACCAATATTGCCACAATCTGTTTCAAAAGTTTTTATGGTATCACCGCCTTGCAAACCCCAAATCCTCTCTTCGTCGGGGGTGACATGTATTTTCTCAAATCGTTCTACTCCTCCGTCTCGTTTGCATAAATATCCAACATTATAAAGTTCATTATTTACAATTTCGGGCATGCTCCCTGTGATGATATTTATATTGTAGGAGATGGATAATTCGCGAAATCGATTTACAATTTCAGAAGTGTATTCTGCCAGTTTTCGTATCGCATCGGGTTCTGCCAGATGATTGTATTTGGACATCAAAGGTGCATTGAAAAATTCAGGGAAAAGAGCAAAATCAGACCGATAACCCGAAACTGCGTCAATGAAGAATTCGGCTTGTTGCATCACTTCGTCAAGATCTTTATACGGTCGCATTTGCCATTGAATAAGTCCCAGTCTGATGATTTTTTTATTCACCGATGCAGACTCTGTGGGCTTTTCAAAATAAATATTGTTCCATTCCAATAATACGGCATATTCATTCGAGTCCTTATCGCCTTCTAAATAACCTTTGAGGATTTGTTTTGGATGGAAATCATTCGACATTTGGAAATCTAAAACAGGGTCGTGAATCTCTTTTTTCCGAACTTGTTCGATATATTCTTTGGGCGACATCTCCTTGGAATATTTATGGTAATTGGGAATGCGTCCACCAAAAACGATGCTTTTTAGATTCATGCGTTCACACAACTCCTTCCGATAATCATAAAGTCTTCTGCCCAATCGCATTCCTCTGAATTTTGGACGGATTAATACGTCTATTCCATACAGCACATTCCCTTTGGGATTATGCGTGTTGAAGGTAGAGTCTCCCGTAATTTGCTTATAGGTGTGCTTGGCTTCAAATTTCGTATGATCCACAATAATCGAAAGGGCGCAACCTGCTAATTCGCCGTCAATCCTAATGCCGACTTGTCCCTCAGGGAATTTTTTAATTAAAGTTCGAATCTCTTTTTCATTCCAAGATGCTTCCACCATATTTGGATAAACTTCAAGCATCGCATTTTTAATGTCGTTATAATCTTCGTTTTGTAAGAAAAAGATTTCAATATTATCAATTATTTCCATTCCATATATTTTTACACAAATGTACAATTTAATGTGCAAACTTGATTTTTAATAGAATGTTAAGGTTTGCATAAAGGGCATGGAGTTGAGGTTTTGAAGGAGATAAAGATGCTTCAAGAAAAATGAATTCAGCCTTTGTTCAAAACTAATTGAATCGTTTTGCATTTTATCGTAGTATAAAAAGCAATCCATTTTTAAAAACGTCCTATTTTTTATTTTAAACAGAACCCTTTTTTTTTAACCTTTTCTCCTTTGAACAAAAATATTTTTTCATTGTTTAAAAAGATGTAGAGAGATAAGAGGAGTCCTAAAAATCAGTTTTTTTTAGACGAAAAGAATTTTAAAACCGCAGTTTACTGCAGTAAATGAGGATTTTGAAATTTGAATTCAACGACAAAAAAGCTATTTTTAGAAGCTCCGAAAAGTGAAAAAGAAAGGATGGGATAATATGGCTGAACACAATGATTTTGGAAAGTTTGGGGAGAAATTAGCCGAACAATACTTAGAAGATAATTCGTACGAAATTATCGAAAAAAACTGGCGTTTTGGGAGTGATGAAATTGATATAATTGCTCATAAAAACGGTCTGGTGATAATTGTAGAAGTGAAAACACGCCGTTCGTCCTATTTTGGAGAACCGGAAGAGTTTGTCACTAAAACCAAACAGCGGTTTTTAATCCGTGCTGCCAATAATTATGCAGAACGGAAAAAACTGGATTCAGAGTTCCGATTCGATATCATTTCGGTACTATATAACTCTGAAACAAAACAAATTAATCATATTGAGGATGCTTTTGCACCGGGTATGTGATTTTTTAGTATTTTTGCAGGCTAGTTTAATTTTATTGCTTCCAATTTTATGAGAGAACGAATAAAGAAGTCCAAGGACTTCGAAAAACCCAAAACTAAGTCGGGAGGATTCAGTAAGGGTAGAGTTTCCGAAAAAGGCGACTCGACACATAGAAATTCAGATAGAAGAGAGGATTCTTATTCTTCGAAAAGACGTTTTAGTAAACCCGAGGATTCATCCGAGGGGAAATCTAATTTTCGTGTAGAAAAAAGAAAATCTGACTCTTCTTCAGAAAAAAGATCCTACGATAAAAAATCATACACTCCTCGTGAAGATTCTTCAGGAAGACGCTCGTATGACAAAAGAGATGATTCTTCAGAAAACAGATCGTACGGTAAAAAAACCTACGGCTCACGCGATGAATCTTCCGGAAACCGCTCATACGGTAGAAAAGACGATTCTTCTGAAAAAAAAACCTATGGCAAAAAAACCTACGGTTCTCGTGATGATTCTTCTGAAAATCGTTCGTATTAAAGAAAAGAAAATTCTTCTGACAAGAAATCCTACAAATCAAGAATATCTTTTTCTGACGAAAGCAATAGCGATCGTCCAAAACGTCGTTTTGATAAGTCGGAAGACGCTTCTTCAAAAAGAGGGCCCGTTCGTCGTTTTGATAGAGATGAAAAATCTTTCGATCAAGAAGAAAATGGCGAACGCAAAATATATAAAGTCGTCAAAAAAGGCGATTCGGAATACAACAAAGGCAATCGTGATACTAGATATAGAGATGACGAAAGACCGGTTCGCAAAAAACGCAGAGACATTAATGCTGAATCTGAAATTCTTTCCGAAATTGTCGAAAATCGCAAACGTACGGGACGCTTGGTTGAAAAGCCCAAAGTGCTAAGCCTTAGTTATGAAGAAAAAGTAGGACCCATTCGATTGAATAAATACATTGCCAATGCGGGCATCTGTTCACGTCGTGAAGCAGATACGCTGATTGAAGGCGGTGCTATTATGGTAAACGGGGTTTATGTGACAGAATTGGGAATGAAGGTGATGCCAACCGATGAAGTACGTTACGGAGATCGAGTTTTGTGCCGCGAAAAAACAGTTTATTTATTGCTGAACAAACCCAAAGATTATATTACCAGTTTGGATGAGGAAAGAGGTCGCAAAAATGTGATGGAACTCATTGCCGGAGCTTGCCGCGAACGCATTTATCCCGTTGGAAGATTGGATAGAACCACCACCGGATTGCTTTTGTTTACCAACGATGGAGATATGGCTCGAAAATTAATGCATCCTAAAATGGGCATTAAAAAAGTATATCAAATTGAGTTAGACAAAAATCTAAAACATGCCGATATGATGAAAATTGCCGACGGAATTGAATTGGATGACGCCTACATTAAAGCAGATTCCATAGCCTACATCAATCCGGACACAAAACGGGAAGTGGGAATTGAAATTCATACCGGACAAAACAGAGTGGTTCGCCGCGTTTTTGAATCTCTGGGCTATAAAGTTGTAAGACTTGATAGAACGCTGTATGCTGGCTTAACAAAAAAAGATTTGCCCCGCGGTCGCTGGAGATTCCTCAACGAAAAAGAGGTGAATATCTTAAAAATGTCTGTAAAATAAAGGATATTCTTATTTGTAAAAATTGAAAAATGTTTTTGTTGAATGTTTTAATAGATTGAAAATTAGAATTGTAAACTACTTTGAGATATTTTTTTCAACAAAACGTTTTTTATAACAAAAAGATACGTATCTTTGCAGTCCGAAATTAAAAATAAAAAAACAACCGATACTAAAGATTTAAAAACATGTACTTAACCTCTGATGTAAAAAAAGAAATTTTCTCACAATATGGGAAATCAGAAACCAACACCGGCTCCGTTGAAAGCCAAGTAGCTCTGTTCACATACAGAATTAAACATCTTACTGAGCATTTGAAGAAAAACAAAAAAGACAATGTAACTCGTCGTTCGTTGGTTTTGATGGTAGGTCGCCGCAGGAAATTTTTAGAATATGTTAAAACTAAAGACATCGAAAGATACAGATCTATTATTAAAGAGCTTGGACTCAGAAAATAGTCTTATCATTCACAGATACCCTAAAGGCAATTATACAAATTGCCTTTTTGTGTTTAAAATTAAATTACTCCGTTTATAAAAATTAATACCATATATAATGAATATTCAAAATCAAATTATCACCCTCCCAGACGGAAGACAAATCACCATAGAGACTGGCAAATTAGCCAAACAAGCAGATGGTTCTGTGGTTGTTAAATGTGGCGATACAATGTTGCTTGCCACTGTTTGTGCCAAAACCCAAGCCGCTGAAAATATTGACTACTTGCCTTTACAAGTAGAGTACCAAGAGAAATATGCAGCTACGGGCCGTTTTCCGGGTGGATTCTTCAAAAGAGAAGCCCGCTTGTCAGAGTATGAGATTTTGATTTCACGTTTGGTAGACAGAGCTCTTCGTCCTCTTTTTCCCGCTGATTTTCACGCCGATACTCAAGTTTTGGTAAGTCTAATTTCTGGCGATACTCAAAACCTTCCTGATGTTTTGGCTTGTGTTGCTGCTTCTGCTGCAATTATGGTTTCGGATATTCCTTTTAATGGTCCAGTGGCGGAAGTACGTGTTGCCAGAATTAATGGTGAATATGTTATTAACCCAATGCACAAAGATTTAGATAATGCCGACATCGATATTATGGCAGCGGGTACGCTCGAAAATATTGTGATGGTGGAAGGTGAAATGAAAGAGGTTCAAGAATCAGATATGTTGGAAGCGATGAAAGTGGCTCACTCAGCTATTAAATTGCTTTGTCAAGGACAACTTGATTTGGCGGCTAAAGTGGAAAAAGCAAAAAACAAAAGAGTTTACAATCACGAAAATAATGACGAAAGTCTTAAAAATAGAATCTTTTCAGAATTACGTGATAAAGTTTACGAAATCAGTCGCTCAAATTCAGTGAAGCATGTTCGTGGTGAAGCTTGGGCTCTTGTTTATGATGAATTTTTGGCAACATTGCCCGAAGAAGAATTAGATGCACTAAAACCCATGGCGAAACGCTATTATGACGAACTTCTTTATGAAGTGGTTAGAGCCATGATTTTGGATGATCAAATTCGCCTCGACGGTCGTAAAACAAATGAAATTCGTCCCATCTGGTGCGAAACTAATTACTTGCCATCGGTTCATGGATCTGCTATTTTTACCCGTGGCGAAACACAATCATTAACGACTTGTACATTGGGCTCTAAACAAGATCAACAAACCATTGATGGTGTTGTTCTTGAAGGAACCAACAATTTTATATTGCACTATAATTTTCCTCCTTTTGCTACCGGTGAAGTGAAACCAATGAGAGGAACGGCACGCCGCGAAGTAGGACACGGAAATCTTGCTCTTAGAGCATTGAAACCCGTTATTCCTTCAGGGGAAGTAAACCCTTATACCATTCGCTTGGTGTCGGATATCCTTGAATCCAATGGATCGTCTTCGATGGCTACCGTTTGTGCCGGCACAATGGCCCTTATGGACGCTGGAGTGAAAATAAAAAAACCGGTTTCCGGAATTGCAATGGGGTTAATTACCAATCCAAAAACTGGAAAATATGCCGTTTTGAGTGATATCCTTGGAGATGAAGATCATTTGGGCGATATGGACTTTAAAGTAACTGGAACCAAAGATGGCATCACCGCTTGTCAAATGGATATAAAAGTGGATGGTTTGTCTTTTGAAATCCTAGAAAGTGCTTTGAACCAAGCTCGAGAAGGCCGTTTGCATATTTTAGGCGAAATAACGAAAGTTATTTCTGAACCTCGTACCGATTATAAATCATTCGTTCCTCGTATTGTAAAAACGCAAATTCCAAGAGAATTTATTGGTGCTATGATTGGACCTGGTGGAAAACATATTCAAGAATTGCAACGCGAAACAGGCACTACTATTTCTATTGAAGAAGTGGGCGAATTTGGTGTTATTGACGTGATGGCGAATAGCAAAGAAGCAATGGATACTGTTTTGAATCGTATTAAAGCCATCGTTGCCATTGTAGAAGTGGGCGAAGTGTACGAAGGAAAAGTGAAAACTTTACAACCATACGGAGCTTTCGTTGAAATTTTACCTGGAAAAGAAGGCTTACTTCATATCTCAGAAGTGGCATGGAGCCGAATCGAAGATATTTCAACCGTTCTAAAAGTAGGAGATATCATCAAAGTAAAATTATTAGATGTAGATAAAAAAACAGGTAAATATAAACTTTCCCACAAAGTTTTAATTCCAAGACCTGAAAAAGACAGTGAACAAAAATAAATAGAAAATGGTAACAAACAGGATTTTATGCTTGTTTGTTGCCTTTTTTTTATTTTGATTCATTTAGAGATATTAGAATGTTTCAAAAAATCAAAAGTGTTAAATCTCTATCAATAGAGAATCCATGTTGTAACTAAATTTGAGTTTTTTCGTATTATACAACAAGAATCAACGTTAATTCAATTAATTTATAATTTATATAGAACATGAGACAACTCAAAATTTCTAAACAGGTTACCAACCGTGAAACGGCTTCATTGGACAAATACTTGCAAGAGATTGGGAAAGTAGAATTGATTACTGCAGACGAAGAAGTGGAATTGGCACGGAGAATTAAAGCAGGGGACCAAACAGCCCTTGAAAAATTGACAAAAGCCAATTTGCGTTTTGTGGTTTCGGTTTCCAAACAATACCAAAATCAAGGTTTAAGTTTGCCCGATTTAATTAATGAAGGGAATTTGGGGTTGATTAAAGCAGCTCAAAGGTTTGATGAAACCCGAGGTTTCAAATTTATTTCGTACGCTGTTTGGTGGATTCGTCAATCCATCTTGCAGGCTCTTGCCGAACAGTCGCGTATTGTTCGTTTACCATTGAATAAAATTGGTTCTATCAACAAAATCAATAAAGCATATGCTCATCTTGAACAAGAGTTTGAAAGAGAGCCCAATGTAGAAGAAATTGCTGAATTGTTGGACATTTCTGAAACAGAAGTGAAGGAATCTCTGCGCAATTCGGGAAGACATGTTTCCATGGATGCACCATTGGTTCAAGACGAAGACAATAATATGTACGATATTATTCGTAGCGAAGATGCAAATACACCAGAAACTGGTTTGATGTATGAATCCCTTCGCAAAGAAATCGAAAGAGCCATTTCTACTTTGCCTCAAAGAGAAGCCGATGTAATTAGATTTTACTTCGGACTGGAAGGCAAACACCCCATGACCCTCGAAGAAATTGGCGAACAATTTGATTTAACGCGCGAACGCGTAAGACAAATTAAAGAAAAAGCCATTCGAAGACTCAAGCATGTGTCCCGAAGCAAAATTTTAAAATCCTATCTTGGATAAAATTGAAAGCGAATCGTAAGATTCGCTTTTTTTTACCCTAGTTTTTCCTTTACGCTAATGCTGATTAAGTGGTTTTAACTTTTTCTAACATATGGTTTTTTTTATAAAAAAAGATTTTTTTATATCGTTTTAAAAACTTTTCAAGTTTGCTTTTAAGGGTCCTAAAATAAAACTCAAACACATTGTTTATCTGCATTTTATCCTGTATTTTTCAACGTTCACATCGCTCTTCATTAGGGGTTGCAAAACATGGGTTTAATGAAGCGGTTTTTTGTCAAATGTATCATAATAATGTTTGTTGTTGTTAAGAGTTTTAACATTTTCTCAGCCAGTCATTCCTTATTTTTGTTTTTTAAAATAAAAAAAAACGTGCTGAGAAAAATTTGTTTATTCGTATTTTTATTTGTTTTGTTTTTAAATTGGGGATATTCTCAAATTATAAAAAAAACTCTTGAATTAACTGTTTGTGAAAGTTCAAATGATAGCTTGGACTTAGCAAACATTCATCAATATTTTGTGGATTCATTGGGATATTACTTTTTTTCATCTTTAACAGATTCTTTGATGCAAGAATCGGATGAAATTGAATTTGTTGGTTTTGAACTTTATGACGAATGGGATTCTTTGCAAATTCACTATCCAAGATTTGATTTTAAAACTAAAATGGATACGAGCTATTTGCCTTTGGTATGTACAACGGCACCCTATTTTCATCCTGTTCAGGGTGTAATAACATCCAGCTTTGGTTGGCGAAGAAGTCGCTTTCATTATGGTATCGACTTGAATTTAAATACCGGTGACACCGTTTATAATGCTTTTAGAGGAGTGGTTCGGGTAACCAAAAGAAGTAAGTCTTATGGAAACGTTGTTGTTGTTCGCCATGATAATGGATTAGAAACACTTTACGCACACCTTCATCGAATTCATGTTTCGAGTGGCGATACCATCAACGAAGGACAAAGCATCGGTTTGGGAGGAAATACAGGACGTTCGCGAGGAAGTCACTTGCATTTTGAAATTCGATACTTGGGCGCAGCGATATGTCCCTTGAATATTATTGATTTTAAAGAATATAAATTGGTTTCTGATACTTTGGCAATTTCAAAAAACACCTTCGATTATTTAAACAAAATATCAAGTGTTCAAGCCGATTCTAAAAATGCTAAATGGATCGTTGTTCGCCGTGGTGATACGCTTTCTCATCTGGCATCTCGTCACCGCACTTCGGTTCGAAATATTCAACAAATAAATCGACTCAAAGGAACCATGATTCGTGAAGGGCAACGTTTGCGTGTTCATTAAGAAATATCAATTAGTTTTTTTTTCAAAAAAGATGCTTTGTAATTGATTTATTTTTAAATTTGTTTCAACACATTGAATTTTTAAGTGTATGAAGAAATGTTTTTTAAGCATCATTTTGCTGTTAGTGCTATGTTTGCTGTGGTCTCAAGAGAATAATTTAGAAATTGATTCCTATAAAGAAAAAGAACCTCGGTTTTTTCATAGCTTTGGAATTAGTGTTTTTTCTGAATATATTTCTGGAATTACAACAACAGTTCC
Source organism: Bacteroidales bacterium (assembly GCA_028683685.1). Lineage (GTDB taxonomy): Bacteria > Bacteroidota > Bacteroidia > Bacteroidales > WCHB1-69 > JAQUGA01. The sequence goes on along the minus strand of JAQUHH010000003.1, from coordinate 3,625 downwards.
CTTTTACGATACATTATCATCTCCGGTGCAGGCATATTCTCCAGAACGTTTTTCCGATTATTCTCTTCAATCTTTAAATGTAGCATCTTTTACATATGTTTTGAGATATACTCTAATGTTTTTTGATTTAGATCACAGTCTGTCATTATCGACTCCAATTACTTTAGGTTTATCCTATTTGCAAGCCAATGATGGAAGTGGAGCCTATGGAAGTTTATCACTGCCGTTAATGTTGCAATATCATTCAGGAGTAGCAGCCAGTTTTGATACGCAAAAATGGAAAGGATGGATGGTTGGCTTGGGTGCCGAAATGATGGTTTTTCCGCTTGTTTCTACAGAACAATTTAAACCTAAATTATCGCCCACTGATGAAGATGTAATAATGGGCAAGAAACAATGGGTGCAATGTGCTGTAGAAGGTTCCTATAGATGGATAAGTAAGCTTGATCAATGTCAGGAAATTAATTTGAAAATAGCTTGTGGCTTGCCTCAAAAATGGACAAATTTTGAAGGGAATTCATCTTCAAGCATTCCTTTCTCGGTGAAACTGGCTTATATCTTTTCCATCAATTATTGATTTCTTATTTCTAAATGAACATTTGTAATTTGCTGGTATTCGGTTTTTTTTGAGCTATTTTGAGCTCAAAATCATCAAAGTCGAAGCCTGGAGCAACCGCACAACGAACCAAAAATCATTGGATTTTATTTTATGAAATTTTATTTCTCCCCCGAGGGAATTAAAACCCAAATACGGGTCATGCAAGAGCGAACTCCTCTTTGGTCTTGGCAAATGTGGTTTTCCTTTGATTTATAAAAACGTTTGAAGTATCCTCCTTCAGGATGAGGCATTAATTCTAGTTTTTTTCCAAAATTGAGCATTCATATTGTTGTTCGTTTGAAAATTTATTCAAAAAGGAAATTCAAACTTGCTACATTAAATTCAATCGTCAAATTTAATGGAATGTTTTTTATTTTGATTGATGAGGTTTTGTATTCCTTGATTCGGTAATGTTTGGTATAGACAAACTACAAAGATAATTATTATTTTGAGTGCTTTAGTTTTGAAAAAAAATCAACAGAAATTCCTTCAAAATAGATGCCCTGTTTAAGAGTTTATAGAAAAAACATTGTATATTTGCACGACTTGTTATTCACCTTTTTACAAACATCTAAAGTCTTAAAAAAAAACGATTATGAAGAATATTTTGGTTATTGGCTCTGTAGGTCAGATTGGTTCTGAACTTACTCTTGAATTACGCAAAAGATATGGGAATAGTAATGTGGTTGCGGGTTTTCGCTCAACTAAACCAACAGGCGAATTGCTCGAATCGGGTCCCTCAGAAATAGTTGATGCTACCAATGCTCAACAGATTACTGATGTCGTAAAAAAACACAAAATTGACACCATTTATAATCTTGCTGCTATTCTTTCAGCTGTGGGCGAAAGCAAACCACAAGTTGCTTGGAATATTGGTATTGGTGGTTTAATGAATTGCCTTGAAGTGGCTCGTGAGTTTGGTTGTGCTGTTTTTACTCCCAGCTCTATTGGTGCATTTGGTGGCGGAACACCGCTTGATAATACCCCACAAGACACTATCATGCGTCCGCAAACCATGTATGGAGTTTCAAAAGTTGCAGGCGAATTGCTCAGCGATTATTATTTCAAACGTTTTGGTGTGGATACTCGTTCGGTACGCTATCCTGGAATTATTTCAAATGTGACTTTGCCAGGTGGTGGAACTACAGATTATGCCGTTGAGATTTATTATGCTGCCATAAAAGAAGGCAAATATACGTGTCCACTGGGTGCTGGTACTTTTCTTGACATGATGTACATGCCAGATGCCGTAAATGCTGCCATTGACTTGATGGAAGCCGATGCTGCAAAACTAAAACATCGCAACTCTTTCAATGTTACTGCCATGAGCTTTGACCCCGAAATTATTTCAGCAGAAATTAAAAAACATTTGCCTAATTTTAAAATGGATTACGATGTTGAACCCATGAAACAAGGTATCGCAAACTCTTGGCCAAATAACATGGACGACAGTGCTGCTCGCCAAGAATGGGGATGGAAACCGGAGTGGAACCTTCAATCAATGACACAAGACATGCTAAAAGTTATTGCCGATAAACATGCTAAAGGATTGATATAAAAAAAAATAAAAAGGGAAGGAGCACTTCCCTTTTTTTATACTCGGAACACTCATGTTGAAACGCTTTTGAACTTCAAAAGGATGCTTTAATTCCTACTGTATAAGAGTGCTAAATTACGAATGTACATCCTTAAGTAGCGGTGTATTAAAACGGTCAAAGGAAAATGTAGAGCTGAATTGAAAATTGCAAATTTGCATTAAAAAAAGGTATTCAATTGTGATTTTTCTTGGAAATTGATTAAGTTTGCAAAAACAAATAAACATAAATAAAAATAACTAAACATAAATAGTATGTATTCAAAATTTCAAAAATTTCTTCAAACTGAATTGGATGCAATTCAAAGTGCAGGAACGTATAAAAATGAACGTATCATTGTTACCCCTCAAACAGCTGTCATTAAGTTGCAAGACGGTAGCGAAGTGTTAAACTTTTGTGCCAATAACTATTTGGGATTGTCAAATCATCCTGAACTAGTAAAAGCTGCAGAAGAGGCTGTTAACGAACGTGGATACGGAATGTCATCGGTGCGTTTTATTTGTGGAACAACAGATTTGCACAAAGAATTAGAACAAAAGATAGCTCGCTTTTTCGGAACCGAAGACACTATTTTATATGCAGCTTGCTTTGACGCTAACGGCGGTGTTTTCGAACCTCTGTTAAGCGAACAAGATGCTATTTTTTCAGATTCTCTAAATCATGCTTCTATTATTGATGGAGTTCGTTTGTGCAAAGCTCAACGTTTTCGTTATGCCAATGCAGATATGGAAGATCTTGAAAAACAATTAATTGCTGCGAAAGATGCACGATTCAAATTAATTGTAACCGATGGTGTATTTTCAATGGATGGCAATGTAGCTCCAATGGATAAAATTATGGAATTGGCTAAAAAATACGAAGCCATGATTATGATTGACGAAAGTCACTCTGCTGGTGTTGTTGGCGAAACTGGTCGCGGAGTTACCGAATTGTTTAACATGAAAGGAAAAGCCGAAATCATTACCGGAACTTTGGGTAAAGCATTTGGTGGTGCTATTGGCGGATTTACTACCGGTAAAAAAGAAATTATCGATATGTTGCGTCAACGCTCACGTCCTTATTTGTTTTCAAATTCTATTCCTCCAATGGTTGCTGCCGCTGGTGTTCGCGTGTTTGACATGATGGAAGAAAGCAATGATTTGCAAGATAAATTACATTCAAATACAACTTATTTTGTCGAAAAAATGAAAGCAGTTGGATTTGATATCAAACCTACTCGCTCTGCTATTTGTGCAGTTATGTTTTACGATGCTAAATTAGCCGGTTTGATGGCCGAAAAATTGCTTGCCGAAGGCATTTATGTAATTGGATTTAGTTTTCCTGTTGTGCCCAAAGATCAAGCTCGAATCAGAGTTCAACTTTCTGCAGGTCACGAAGTAGAACATTTGGACAAAGCAATTAATGCTTTTATCAAAATAGGAAAAGAATTAAA